>CANMZR010000364.1 GCA_947502375.1 Polyangiaceae bacterium | reverse complement strand
GCACGCCCGGCATCAGGTAACTTCCGACCGTCGGAAAAGAAGTGAAAACGATGGATGGCGAGAGCGTCTTCGAGTCGCCGTCAAAGTCGAAATCGACCACGACCGGCGTACTCATGACCTGAACGTGGTTCGGAAACGGATCGCCCAAAGGCGGCCCGGTCCAACGACACTGCACACTCGGCAGGATCGCATCGACGCTCGCCGCGAGCTTGCAGAGGGCATCGCGATCGTGTTCCGGAGGCAGACCATAGGGAACGCACTGCGCGTTGAGGCAGTAGCTATCGAAGCCGCAATCGTCGGCGCCGACGCACGAACCCTGGTCGACGGCACACTGGCTACCGAGCGCGCAAAATTGGCCATCCTGGCAGCACTTCGACTGGCACTGCTGGACCGCTGGGCAGTCGTTGCCGCCAAAACCGAGACCCGTGCTCGATGAATCCAGCGTACCGCCCGCACCGCCGGGGCACGCACCGCTTGGACACGTCGGCGCGGGGGACAACTCGTCGTTGGAGCTGCACGCGGACCAGACGAGCGCTGCCGTCGCTAGCGCGACCGTCCATCCCACGCAAACCCCAAAACGCGGCATGGCAAGTGACCCCATTGGGCGAGAGCCTATCTTGAAGATGGCTCGAGCGGAGCAATTCCACGCCGTGGCTTACGGAACTCCTGAGGCTAACCCTCCGAAGTTGACGAGCGTTGAAGTTGCGTGATTTGCTGGCGACGCGAGAAAAGCTGACGTTCTTCAAAAGCAAATGCCTGAAAAAAAGCCCGCCGTCTTCTTTGCTGCTGCGCTCCGCGTTCACTCGCCAGCCCGCCGACGCGGCCAGCGACTCGTGGTCGCAACGCTTTTGGTATTTTGCAGCGTGCTGTTCGCGCCGAGAACCGCGCGCGCCATCTCGAACGGGGTTGCGCCGAAAGCTAGCGACACGCGGTACGACGCTGTCGCGGCGTTCAGTTTCGCGCACTGGCTCGGCCTCGACCCACAGACGGGCGCCGTTGACGCCACCTGCGGTGGAAAGGCGGGATGTCAGCAAAACAATTGGTTTTGCAATGCGACATTGCTCTCTCCGACCGTCATCGTCACGGCGAAACACTGCGTCACGTTGGCAACCCCTTCGGCCGTGCGCTTTCGACGCCATCTCAACGGCACCCTCGGCACCCTCGAGGCAGGGCCGAGTTCCTACCATCACGTGCTCGTGAAGGAGTGGCACGCCGTGCCCGGCAATTTGGACATGTACTTCGCGACCCTCGCGAAGCCGGTGACCCACATTGTGCCGATAGGTCCACTCGTGCTCGGTGTCGATGCACTCGGCATCGGCACGCCCGTGCAACACGCGGGCTGGGGAAAGCAGGGCCCCTTGTTCAACGAAGGCCCGCTGACGGAGCTGAGACTCTGCGCAACTTCTCTCACCGCGACGCCAAAGACGTATTGGACGACGAAGACGCCAGGCGCGGAGCCGCCCGGCTGCGCGGTGAACACGCACGACTCGGGGAGTCCCCTCCTGCTCGAAGGACCCGGCGGCGCGCTGCGAACCCTCGGCGTGACGACCTCGGTGGGTGCGGGAAACTCCTTCGTTGGCCTCCCCGGTCCGCCGACGCTACCGCTCACGCACTCGCCCTTCGACGGGCAAGATTTGGCCCTCCGCATGACGATGCCCGACCAGCTCCTCGCTCCGAATGGGATGCTCGAGGTGAGCCTCTCGGCGGAGGACGTCGGCGCACTCCCGACGCTAACAAACGTCGCTATCAACCTCGCTTTCGAGGGTCCCGGTGGCGTCACGTTGCCCCTCGGAAGCGTCGAAGTGACGCCAACGACGAGCCTTGCCCTCACGGAATTTCAGGTGCCTCTACCCGCCAGCGCAGCAGGAGCTTTTGGTTCCTATCGGCTCCATGCGAGCGTGGCTCCGAATCAGAGTTTTAGTGAGGCCATTAGCGCCAACAACGATGCGCGCTCGACGACGTTCGCGTCCGTCACGGCAAACCCCGCCGACGCTGAATCGATCTGGGCCGCGTTCACGTCTGGTGGCGTCCCCGCCGGTGCCGTCACCCATATCGTCACGCGCAAGAGCGGAGCGATCGACATTGCGGCGGCGTCGGCGTCCATCAATTTGCTCGAAACGCGAATCAACACACCGATTGATGTCGGGCTCTCGGTCACGCTGAAATCGCCGCTAGGGGTGCTCGTCGTCTCGAAAAACGCCAATGACGGGGGTTATTCAGTGGCGCTGACCGCGCAGTCGCTCGTTACGACAAGCGCCGCGGATGCGCTCTCACGATTCGGGCCGGCCGGGCACCTTGCGGGTCTTTACACCGGGCTCTCGAAGGCCGCACTCCCACTTGCCGCGCTCGTTGCCGGAGACGGCAGCTTACGGCTTCAGGTGCGTCAGAAAGGAGTGCCAACGGGCCAGTACGCGATCCTCGACGCGATGGGCGTGTTTGCCTTCTACAATGACGCGAGCATCGGCAAAGCAACGTGGAATGAAGCTAAAAACACGGTCGAATTGGAGCTCGTCGGCAGCGCGTCCGTACCCGACGGGAAGCTCTGGCTCGTGGCACCGAAGAACGACCTCGACGAGGACGGCGCACCCGCCGATGCAGACTGCCAACCCGAAAATCCCGCTATTTTTCCAGGTGCTGCCGAGGTCTGCAACGGCATCGATGACGACTGCGACGGCATCGATGACTCCGCGGCTCCGATAGCCACGACCTGCGGTATCGGCGCGTGCACCGCGAGCGGGGCGCGAACGTGTGCGAAGGGGGTCGAGACAGACTCCTGCGTGCCCGGTTCAGCCCTGCCGGGCGATGGCACGTGCGACGGGATCGACGACGACTGCGATGGGCTGACCGACGAGGACGGCGCATGCCTTGCGCCAAACACCAAGAACGCCAACGAATCGGCGACGGAGGCTTCCTGCGCCATCGGCTCCTGGCGTCACGAAACGAGAACAACGAGCCTGCTGCCGCTCGGGGCCGCGATGCTCTTTTGGCTGCGTCGCCGCCGCTGCGAAGCGGAGTCTGCGAAGCGCCCAACCTCCAGAGTCCACTGAGACCGTGACCGACGCGGAGCAAGGTTTGGGGCGGCAGGCGATCCCATGTTGGGCCAGGTGCATCCCAAGGTCGAACGAAACGAGAGCTTCAACACACGAGGCAGGCTTCGGCGTTGAACGCGTGAGTTTGACAGAGTTTGACAAGGGGATGAGTGCCATCCTTTTTGTTTGAAGTTTGAATTGCTGAGGAAACCGCCGTGAAACTCAAAGACTCATCATCGCCAGTCTGCCGGGCGACCTCGCTCATGTTGGCGTTGGCCCTGCCTCTCGCGTCAGGCGGCTGCCAAGGGCGCGGAGTCACGGCGTCTCATTCCCTCTCCCCGCCGCGTCCGCAAACGTGCGACAGGCCAACTGCCTATGAGCAGGCGGACATGACCGCCGACCTCGCGTACCTCGCGTCACCAGCGCTCGACGGGCGTGCTCCGGGCTCCCCGGGCGATGTGGCGGCGCGGTCGTTTATCGCCGAGCGATTTGCGTGCCTGGGGCTCGCAACTGTGGGTTCTCTGGTTGGGTTCGAGCAACCGTTTACCGATCAAGCCGGCAACCACACGGCGAATGTTCTTGGGCAAATCACCGGAACCAAGCCCGGGTTAGCCGCAGAGTCGGTGCTCATCTCCTGCCACACGGACCACTTCGGAGGCGGCAAACTCGGCGCAAACGACAACGCGTCGGGCGTAGCGGCGCTCCTTTCGATAGCCCAGGACCTGGTCAACAGAGGCATCAAACCTGACAGGACGCTTCTATTTGCGGCGTTTGGCGCTGAAGAGACCGGCTTCGAGGGGTCTGAATACTTCATGACGAACCCACCCCCCGCGTTCGACACGAGCAAGCTCGTTTACAACGTGAACATGGATATGGTGGGGAGCTACACCGCATCGAAAATGCTGCATGCACTCGGTTCTTTCGACGGAACCGCGGGCAAGACGGCGGTCATGGCACATACGAGCGAGCACCCGAACCTCACACTTTCGTTCGGCGACGAAAGCTCCTTGTCTGACAACGCGACCTTCTGCTCGCGCGGGGTTCCGTATCTCTTCTTCTGGACCGAAGACACCGAGTGTTACCACCAGACCTGCGACACCTCAGCGCGCGTCGATTACGCCTCCTTGGCATCGATAGCGCCGCTCGTCGGATCGGTCAGTCTCGAGCTCGCGAATAGCTCGAGCGACCTCCGGAAAGGCATCGTCGCAACGAAGGATGTTTGCGCCGGGACTCCGTGAGAAACGAGGCGCCTCGTCAGAGCGCGCGACGAGCCGGCACACTGGACGAAAGGAGCTCGCCAGCGCTCGCTTGAGCAAGCTGGCCTTCGGCACCCCGAACGCGCACTTGACCGCGTTCGCGTAGAGCGGCCGGATCCACCTCGCCGTGCCACGTGAGCCGTGCCGTCCGTTCGCCGGCGAGCGCACTCGTTGCGACAAGCGCACTCGTTGCGACCACCGCACCGTCGAGTTCGATCTCCACCGTAGCGAGCCGGCCGTTGCTGAGCGCTGCGTCGGAGCCGATGATGATCGTGGTGGACTTGCCGCCGCCGTAAATCCCGCCGCTAGCGAAATCGACCGCCAAGCACACGATGCCGGGTAGAAGGCCCGGTAGGAGCCACAGCAGGTCGAAGATAAGCACGGTCCCGTCCAGTGGTCCGCTCGTGCGTCCGCGACGCTCCGGGTGAAGGAGCAGCCCGCAGCCCGTCCCGCCGATGAGTGCGAGCCCGCCGAGCAGAAACTGCCGCCGCTCGAGCCCCTCGCCTACCCGCAACGTAGGCAGCTCCTCGGTCGCCCGAGCTTGATTCAAGTGCATCCGTTCGATCAGCTTGGTTGGCATGCAAAAGACTCCTGAGAGAGCAAGAGTGGGGAACGCGCAAGGGCCACCCCTTCGGATGGCCCTTCGAGCAGCGCTTCACGTCACACAACGGTCGGGACGGCCAGATTCGAACTGGCGACCCCTTGACCCCCAGTCAAGTGCGCTAACCAGGCTGCGCTACGCCCCGTACCCCCACACCGGAGCCCCCTGAAGGACGCGGCGCAAGTGGCGAGACCGTACCCCAAGCGCCACCCCTTGGGAAGCGCCATGTCGGGATGAAGCCTTGCCGTGGGTCGATGCGCAGGAGTAGCGTGGCCTTCTCAAACCTCGACGTTCCGCCGG
>CANMZR010000363.1 GCA_947502375.1 Polyangiaceae bacterium | reverse complement strand
CGTTCGCGCCGCCCGCGCCGTTCGCGCCGTTCGCGCCGTTCGCGCCGTTCCCAGTGAGCTCGCCGTACTCACCGCGACCGAGCAAGCTTCGGCTGCATCCGGTTAAAGCCAGGAAGGCGAGGATCACCGGCCAGCGGGCGTGCATCGCTACAAGCATCTCACAGAAATGCACCGCACGGAGAACCCCTTCCATTTCGGGACGGCGGTCACGTCAATCCACGAACGGGCCGCGATGGACAATCGGCTCATCGTGGGGCAGACCGGCGAGATGGAATAGGCGCGCGTCGGTCAAGGCGCGAACCCCGACCGCTCCCGCGATGAGGAGGGCTGCTTGCCCTGCGCGAACTTCGACGTCGCCGACTCTCACGACGCCGTCGGCCACGTAGAGCAAGCCTTGACGCCTTCCCCCAAGCTCGGTTTCGAAACGGTTCGCCTGCGGTAAACGCACGTCGAGGTAGTCGACCTCGGTCTGAAGCTCGACCGGTGAGCCTTTTCCAACAACGGTGCGAATCACCGCACCTGCGCGCGACTCGACTGGCAATTCCGGTGCGTGCACCGCGCCGTAGGTTGGGGCAATGCTCTTCAGTCGCTTGGGTAGATTCACCCACAACTGCAGGCCACGATTCAGCCCTGCGCGCCCCGGCATCTCGGAGTGACGTGCACCGCTTCCCGAGGTAAAACGCTGCGTTCCGCCGCTCGTCACCTCGCTCTCGTTGCCCATCGTGTCACGGTGCCGGAAGCTCCCGTCGAGCATGTACGTGAAGGCCTCGAAGCCGCGATGGGGATGCATCGGAAAGCCAGCTGGGGGGGCGACGCGAAAGTCGTCGAGGAGCACGAAGGGGTCTCGATGCTGCCCGGGGACTTGCGGGAAAAGACGGAGTAAATTCGCGTGGTCGCCATCGACAGAACTCCGTGCGGTCACGAGTTGAGGGCGAGAGTTGGGCTCTGCCAACACGCCGCGCGGTGGCACGGGATCGCGAACATCGGTGCCGCAGCCGAGCAGCATCGACGACGCGAAGAGACCATCACGACGGGTTAGCTTCATGGACCCAGCTCGTTGCAGACGCGGTGCCCGTAAAAAAACGCGTACGGAAACTCAATGATTGGTCGGAGTCGGCGTGATCGACGGCGTCGTCGTGCCGCCCATGGCCGCCCTGCCGAGCGCGAGCACACCGAGGAGCGCGAGTCCGTAGCCCCAGTTGTTCGCCGAGTGGTATTGGAACTCCGCGGTGAGGTACATAAAGCCCCAGAGTGCCGGCGGCAGCGCGATCATCGAAAGCAGGGTCTGCCTTGTATATTCCGTCATTCCGAGACCCACAGCGAGGAAGGACAGCGTCAAGCCGATCGGAAATCCGAGGCCGAATGCCGTCATGTTTCCGTAGAGGAGGTAGGCTGCGGCGGACAGCGTGAACGCTGCGAACGCGGTGAGGAGCAGGCGTCCGGACACGGAAGACACGAAGGGAGTGGGCATGCCGGGATTTTTAAGGAGTTGCGAGTCTCCCGTCAACACGTTCCGTGTTGAGAAGAGCGCTTGTGCGGGGCTAAGGCACGGGAACGGTGGCGCCACGGATCCATGGTTCGGTGAGGTCGCGGAAGCGTGCCTGAGTACCGAGGCCGCCTAGCACCGAAGCGAGCCCCCACTGCAAGCGGTTCATGAAGACGAACTCGCGCGGCATCTTCGGGATGTAAGGAATCGTGAGAATGGACTCGCCTTCTTTGAGGACGAGGCCTTTGACGCCTTCGGCAATATGCGTGACCGCCTGCCGTGCGCGCTCGGGTGAGCAGCGAAACTCCTCCATGCAGATAGGGTCGAGCAAAAAAATCGTATAGTCGCGATAGACCTTCCAGCTCGGATCGTCGCGCTTGTAGTTGAGCTCCTCGACGCACGCACGGTCAAACTCGTCCCAGTCCTCGTCCATGGCCGCTACCATGTAACGCTTTACGCCTTCCATCCGCTCCGAACTGATTTGTTTTACGCAGCCGAAGTCGAGAAAGCCGACGCGCCCGTCGCCGAGAAAACGGTAATTACCCGGGTGCGGATCCGCGTAGAGAAATCCGTGCTTCAAGAGCGAGCCGAACATGAAGCGCCACACGGTCAGGCCGGTCGCGGTCCGCTCGATTTCCGACGCTTCGGCGCACACCTCGTCGTAGCCGATGCCGCCGAGCAACTCAGTCGTCAGCACCCGCGCCGTGCTCAGCGATTGATGGACGCGCGGAATGACGATCTGTGGGTCGGCCGCGTGCATTCGGCGAAACGTGTCGGCCATTTCGGCCTCGCGGGCGTAATCGAGTTCCGACAAGAACACCTCGGATAGCTCCGCTATGGTGTCTTTCGCATGGGTCTTGGTGCCGAGGGGACCGAGCATGCCGCCGAGCAAGTGGATGCTTTTCAGATCGTTTTTGATGGCCTTGTCGATGCCGGGGTACTGCACTTTGACCGCCACGACGTCGCCGCCTTTGGTGACCGCGCGATGCACCTGCCCGATGCTCGCCGCCGCGAAGGGCTCATAGTCCCACTCGGCAAAGATCTGGTTCGGCGGGGCGCCTAGCTCTTCGGTGACGACCTGCACTGCAGCCTCGGGCGAAAGAGGAGGCGCCTTGTCCTGAAGCTTTTTCAGGATCTCCTTGAATTTTTCCTCGTAACCGGGCGGCGCGATGCCGTCGATGTAGCTCATCATTTGGCCGAGCTTGAGCGGTAAGCCTTTCATCTCGCCAAGCGTTTTCAACATGGCCTCGGCGGCCTTCCGTGTGTCGACCGCCAATCTTTCGTCGGTGCGCCGCTGCTCGTCTTCACTTCGGTCGCGGTCGAGACCGAGTGCTCGCTTCGCGCCTTCGAGAGCGAGCGGGATCCCCTTGGTGCTGAGGGCGGCGAGGCGGGCGAACCGGCCGAACCGCGAGGTGGGCGGCGAATCTTTGCGTTTATCCCCCATGTTGAGTCACCGCAGGTCGTACGTTAGCCGACTTGCCCGAGACTTGGGTGCTTGTCGAATCGCTGCCACCGGCCATTGACCGATTGAGTTGCGGAGTTGCTGCCGAAGCGTGCGCGGCAGTTCATCCTCTGCGGTCGCGTAAATTTTGGGACGGCCGTCTTCGATGACTCCGCGAAGCTCGAGGTTGCGAAGGTCCGCACGACCCACGACGTCCGCCAGATCGTCGAGCAGCCGTTGGGGGATCCTCCCGCGGACCCGCCGGAGCTCGCCATCCTGGACTCTCAACACGAAAAGTTCGCTCGCTCGCATCATCGCGACGACGAGCGGGATGGCGAGCAAGAGCAAAACGGTAGGGATGAGAAGCGGCACGACGAGGCCCGCCTAACTAAGCACACCTTTGGTCGTGACGCTCCCGCTCAACGGCGCTTTGGGCCGCCGCTGCGCTTCGGCTTCCGAGCCATCGGCCCCCCGTGGCTCGACGGAATGCGTGGCTTGTCGTCGTTCTTGTGACTGCGCTTGTCGCGGGTTCCTGGCGTTGGGCCCACCGGGTCGTTGGGCATTCCACCGCGGTGTGCGTCGGGCTTGCCGCGGTGTGCGTCGGGCTTGCCGCGGTTTGCGTCGGGCTTGCCGCGGTGTGCGTCGGGCTTGCCGCGGTTTGCGTCGGGCTTGCCGCGGTGTGCGTCGGGCTTGCCGCGTCGGGTTGCGTCGGGCTTGCCGCGGTGTGCGTCGGGCTTGCCGCGTCGGGTTGCGTCGGGCTTGCCGCGTCGGGTTGCGTCGGGCTTGCCGCGTCGGGTTGTATCGTTCTTATGATTCCGCTTTTCGCCGAGCTCCGTGGAGGCTGCGATGGGGGTCTCGGGCCTGGCACCGCGGTTTGCGTCGGGCCTGCCGCGGCTTGCGTCGGGCTTGCCGCGTCGGTTTGCGTCGGGCGCGTCGCCGCGGCGGCTGTCGGGCGGGCGGGCGCGCTTCGGCTCGGGCTTTCGGCCGCGTTTCGTCTCGGGCATGCCTGTCGCGACACTGCGCCGGGTCGTTCCGCCGCCGCGGCGCAGCTCGCGCGAGCGCACGCCGGTTCCCGCGCCAATCCCGACGCGACGGCCGTAGACAGCGCGTCGTGTGATCGAGGCGTCGAACACCGTGATGGTGAGTTCATCTCCGAGACTCACGCTCTCGCCCGAACGCTTGCTGTTGGCGCGCAAGCCACCTTCGTCGAGCTCATAGCCACCCGCACCGAGGTCGTTGTAGAGGACGAGCACGGTGACATACGGTTCGGCCAGCTGGAGATACAGGCCGCTCGTGGTCAAGGCGGCGACGCTGCCGACGAACGTCTCGCCGATTCGCGAACGCATGTAGAGCGCGCGGTAAAGATCGTGGATGGAACGCTCGGAGTCCATCGTCAGTCGTTCCCGCTCCGACGCCGTGAGAGCCGCCGTTGCCAACTCGGCGACGAGTTTCTCCGTCGGCGCGACGTTTTCGCCAAGGAGCGAGCGCCTCAAGATTCGGTGAACGATGAGATCGGAGTAACGACGGATGGGCGAAGTGAAGTGAAGGTAGGCATTCGAGGCGAGGCCGAAATGGCCGCCGTTTTTCGTGTCGTAGCGGGCTTGCTGCATCGCCCGCAGGAGCAACATGTGGAGTGTCAGCTTCTTCGGGTGTCCATCGAGCGCGCGCATGAAGTGCGACAGCTCCCGGGGATCGGCCGCGGCTTCGGGGTCGAACGCGATGCTAAGCTCGGTGCAGAGCGCACCAAACCGGTCGAGCTTCTCCGCGTCGGGAGCACCGTGGACGCGGTAAATCGCTGGCACGCTGCGTTCGAGCATGTAGCGAGCGACGGACTCGTTCGCGAGCAGCATCAGCTCTTCCACCAGGCGGTAGGCCTTGCGAACCCCAGGATCGACGGCGCGCTGAAGGATGTCGGTCGGCGCACGGGTTACGTTGTCGATGACGATGTCGCTCTCGGGCAGCTCGAGGTCCAGCGCCCCTCGTTCCATGCGGCGCAGCCGGAGTTGACTTGAAAGGTCCCACATCGCGAGAAGATCGCTCGTCATCGCGTCGGCCTCGGGGTCACGCTCGGCTGCCTCGCTCCAGCCCAACGCGCGGGCGACAGAATCGTAGGTCAAAAACGCGTGAGAGCGCATTCGCGCTTCGTAGATGCGGGTCTCTTGCGGCGTTCCGGTCGCGTCGCAAGCGACCTCGACGCACATGCAGAGCCGTTCCTGCCGCGGTAGCAGTGAGCAGAGCCCGCTCGAAAGCTCGTGCGGCAACATCGGGATCGCTCGGTCGGGTAAGTAGACCGAGTTCCA
>CANMZR010000362.1 GCA_947502375.1 Polyangiaceae bacterium | reverse complement strand
GCGCTCAAATCGAGCGGCAGGGCAGCTGCGAAGCGGGGCGGGCGCGCGCTCGACCGTACGAGCCGGGCAAGGCGGAGGCGAGCACTTTGAAGACTGAGCTTCACGTCGACCGCATCTACGAATCTCGTGACGAGGCGACCATGATCATCGGCGAGTACATTGACGAGTTTTACAATAAAACTCGTCGGCATTCTCACCTTGGCTATCTCAGCCCCATTGAGTATGAATTGAGGAGTCAGGTCGCAGCGGCTGCTGCATAGTCAGACTGTCCGCTGGATGGGGTGAGCTTCGAAAGCAGACGGCTCCGGAGCGTGTGTAGAACAGACAGGCTATCCTTGAAACGGCAATCGCCTGGAGAGCATCCCATCCGACCGAGCCGCGCGACCAAAAAGCTCGGTGCCTCCTCAAAGGAAGTTCGTGCGGCAGTCGGCGACCTCACGCCGCGACCGGCGCGTGAACGGATAGCCACAAACGTACGACTCGACGACGTCGCGATTCAGCGCCTCATGGGCGACACGCTGCATTCGGCATTCATGGCGCTCAAACGTCGAGGCGTGTGGGTGCGCGATGCCGCAGTTGTTCCCGCACTGGCTAACGGTGGATAGGTCGAGCCACCGCCATCCACGTTGGCCGAGCGTCGAGAACGCGCGCGTCGAAGGTTTGCGCGTCGATTTTCATGGGGCTCCCCCCGGCTCCGGCACTCAGCCAGCTCGCGGTGCTGGCAACGGCGATGAGGGTTGGACCAAGTCACGCACTTGCCCCTCGTCAAGCCCAAGTTCTCGCAACTTTCGACGCAGCACGGAGGAGCTACTCGATGGTGCGAACAGCCGGGTTCCGTAGTCGTAGCCATCGTTGCCGACCACGAATCCACCGCTCAGATCGGCGATGCGCAAGAGTGCAGTTTGGTACGCCGCCGCGAGGTCCGGAACGACGCGAGAGATTGCCAGAAAGTGCGGCCTCTCCCCTAGATACTGCAGCACCCACCGCAGAAACCGCGCCGCTGGACCTTGCAGCCACTCACGCAACTTCTCACCATCGGCGACGATCGCCGTGATGATGGCGGCGAGCATCAAGGCACCGCCGATCAGTTGACCTCCCGGAATCACAACCAGGTAAGAAACGAGCGTGAAGCCACCGGAGGCGATGGAGAGAACGTAACTCGCCACTTTCCAAGCATCCATTCGACCGGTCGGTGTGTCGTGGAGGTAGTCCGCATATCCGAGACAAGACGCGACGATTCCGAGCACCGCCGCCGCGCGACCGGCAAGCTCGCCGAAATGACCCAGCAACTCGAGCTCCGCCCTGCTGCTCGAAGACAGCCACTTGAGCAAAAGCTGGGCGTACGAGCTGGCCATTGTCGCCTGCCCGCCCAGCAGTTGCGCCACGAACTCGGGCGTGAAGCGCTGGGTAGTGGAGGCGGTCATCAGCATCGACAGACCAGCGCAGACGATGCAGATGCTGGAGGCGAGCGGTCCGGTTTGGATGTCGCCGGTGATGATACGAGCCGCCTGCTCCATCCGGCGTCGGCTTTCGGTGCCGCCGATGATGACTTGAGTGGCCAGCTGCATGTTGCTTCGGCCTCCTCGTACCAAGAGTTCCTCGACCTGTCGCATCTCGGGGCCACTGAGCCGGCGAATGCTGTTGGCCAGCCCCTGCCTCAAGACCGGCACAGCCCCCGGGAGACCGCCACGTCCGGAGACGGTCTTCACGAGCTCGCGGTACGTGGCGTACTGGAGAAAGGAGACGTAGAGGTTGGCTGGACCTGGGGCGTTTCCGACAAAGAGTGGCGTCGTGGCGGCGAACTGTTGTGCCGTCCAGACGATGGCGCTTTCGGTATGGTCGGAGGAGTGCCCCACGACTGCGGCGCACACTTTGTCCATCAGGTCCTGCGCGAGAGGAAGGTCGTGGGTCAACTGCGTGGCCCGCGTCGAAACCCGGTTGTACCACTCCCAGGTCTCGCCCCCGCGGAGTACCGTGCTGCGTTGTCGTTCGAGCTCTTGAATATCGCTCTTGAACTGTGCATCCCGATGCAACACGTCCACGAAGTGGCCCGCGAACTCATCTCGCAATGTCAAAAGCTCAGGGTATTCGTGGCGAAGCGGGTTCATCGCGAGGTTCCGCGCAACCTGCACGTCCAGCTGATGGATCGCAGCCACCAGGCCCGCAAGCTCCGGGCTATTTCGGTTTTCTTGGAGGAGGTCGATAAACCTGCGCACCAGCGTCGAGTACGTCGCCTCCTGAGCGCACTCGCGCTGGCGTTCGATGATTTGGTCTCGGTACCGCTCGAGCGGGTCGAAGGAGAGCTCGAGGCGCTCGAGCTTCGTTCGAATGCGGACCATCCAATCGCCGGGCGTATCGAGGGTGATGTTGCCATTGGGCTGAGCGCGCAACGCCTGCTGAACGGGGCCGAGATCGCGCGGAATGAACACGGCCTCTGCAGCGCAACTGGCGGAGTCTGGGAAGGCTTCGCGGTTTCGGGCGGTGTTCGCGACGTTCGTCATGGCCCCGGCTCGAAACGCGGCGTTCGTCGAGAGGTTCCAGATGAACACGGGGCTCACGCCAGGGAGGTGGTCGCGCGCGCGTGCGGTGTTTTCCTCAGCGCAAATGAGCTCCAAGCTCCGATCGCTCGGAGGCACGCGCTTCCACTCCTGCGATCGCTCGGCGTTGCGGATCGGCAAGAGAAACGGCGCGCCGTTTTGCACCTGGGTGCCAAATGCTTCCAGTGTAGCGGCCACCCCCGGGCGCCCCCGATTCAATCCGTAGACCACCGCGGCGTCCGTTCCGTAGCGCGCCGCGTAGCCCGCCAAGTCGCGATCGACCCAACGATTGAGCGTGGTCATGAGGGTCGTATCGTTACGACGAGAATAGGTCATGGCTGGGCCTCGTCATGAGCGCGGCGAATCGCCGCTACGGTGGCTTCGTCGGCCCTACCGGTGACCGGTAAGCCATGAGCGCGTTGAAAGGATTCGAGTGCCGCTGGCAAGGCGTCGTCGGCGGGACCGGGGATCGTCTCTCGAAGGAAGGCACTCGTGCCGAGCGCACCGAATGACAGCGACTCGCGCAGCGAACCATCGAGATGTCCTAGGTGTTGCAACCGCGATCGCAATCCCGAATCCTCGCTCAGAGGATCCATGTGGCCAACCAGGATCGGATAAACGCAGCTTCGATTCGGCAGTCGCAGCTGAAGTGCCGAAGTTGTCACCGGTACTTGCACCGACACGACGCCAGAGCCGTCACTCGATCCGGTGATCGAAGCTGCGCCCACGCCCTCCACGACATACGGTTCGTTCGAAAGCCGTTGGTCTCCTTGCGTGAGCGTCACGCGGATCTCCACCCGCGGAACCGAAGCTCGAAAGCGGTTCTTGGTCCTGGAGCGGAGTCGCAGCTCGCGCGGTTCTCGCTCAGGCAGACGAATCAGATCACCCGGGGCGAGCACTTCCGGGCTCGGTCGCCGCCTGCGCAACGCGGCATTGTCCGCATGATTCCAAACTTCATCGGCGTCAAAGCCCCGCTGTGCGGCCAGTCGCGTCAGATAATCTCCCTGCCTTACGACATAGGTGTGCATGCCCATCTCACCCTCCTTCCACGTCACCCAAATCGGGAAAGAGGATCCGCCCCGAGCTCTCGATATCTGCTTCGGCCGTGCCGTCTTCGTCCACGAAGCCCATGTACTCGCTGCCGTCGTCGCAGATGATGCGGAAGCGCTGATACGGGATCGGCTGCCCTTCCTGATCCTTCAATTCGACGATGGTGGGCTCGGGCGTGTGGTGAGTGAAGTTGATGGTGCTGAGCTGTGGCGAATTCAGCAGGATGTTCGAACCGTTGATCTCGACGTCGCTCTGCACGAGCAACGTTCCGCCGCCATCGACCGAGGCCAGCATCACCTTGTCGTTGGAAAACATACCGGCAAGCTCGTCAGCCTGCAGCTGGGCGTTGCCCTTCGCGAGCACCAGCGCAGACTTCTTGCCGCGAACCTTGACGATCGGCGAGCTTATCTCGATCTGACCAGGCAAGAGGCGGATGAAGCTCCTACCGCAACGCAGGATGATCTCCTTCTCGGACACCAGATCCAGCACCTTCTCGGCCTGCACCTGCATCGGGCCTTCCACCACCAGGGTCGCCGAGCGGAGCGCATCGTGCTTACCGACCAGCATCGTCGCGTTGCCGTCGACGCGGGTGATGAGGTCGCCGTGCACGTGATCTTCGGCCTGGCCGGTGACCTCGCGTCGATCGCGCTCGTGCACGTGAATGCTGCGATTGCCGTAAACCACTTCGTCGAGGTTCTGGCGTACCGACACGTGACGTGAGCCCTCGACGCGAAGGTGATCGTCGTGGCGCATCGTGCTCGTGCGATCGCCGACGACCTCGTTGGTCTGGGTGCCGCGCACCGTCAGGGTTTGGGCGGCGTCGACCAGCGTGGCATCGTCGTGGTGAATCGTAGCGGTGCGATTCCGCTCGATGACGCTGTCGCAATCGCGCTGCGCGTGCACGTAAACGCGCTCGCGACCGGCTGCATCCTGAAACGACAGTTCGTTGTGCCCCTCGGCGTGCGGCGTCGAGCGGGTTCGAATGCCGCTGATGGTCTTGTCGGCGGGCAAAGCGAACGGCGGCGGCAGCACGCCGTTGTAAACGCATCCGGTCACCAACGGCTTATCGGGATCGCCGCCTTCGAAGGCCACGACCGCCTCCATGCCGATCCGCGGAATGAACTGAAAGCCCCAGCCCGCGCCTGCCCACGGATGCATGGTGCGGATCCAACAGCTCGAATCGTGGCGATCGGTAGCGCGGTCCCAGTGGAACTTGACCTTGATCTCGCCACGCTCATTGACGTGAATCTCTTCGTTGGCCGGCCCGACCACGGTCGCGGTCAGACACACCTGAATGCTGCGCCGCTCGGGTCGCTTCGGCACGAACACCACGCGTCGCGGTACGGCGCGAAAGTGATTGCGATAGGGCGTGCCGGTCGCTGCATCGTGGAAGTTCTGCGTACCCTCGTGGCGCACCTCGATCACGGCCCAATCCTGATTCAGCTCGTCGAGCGAGTGACCGTCGAGCTTGAAGCGATGGCCCGCCTCGATGCGCATGCACAGGCTCTGGCCACGCATCACACGCGCCTGCCGACGGTGAGCGCGCAACATGCGCTCAGGCTCGGTTGAACGCCGTCCGTGGTGCGGCGAAAGATCGGTGCCATGATGCTCGTATTTTTCCAAGCCTTCGGGCTCGATGAG
>CANMZR010000361.1 GCA_947502375.1 Polyangiaceae bacterium | reverse complement strand
AAGCCGACATGGCGCAAGTCGACAAGGCCATCGTGGACGTAACGGTTTCGGTCGACCCAAACGGGCGAGCGTACCAAGCCACCGTCAGCGTCGATCCAGGTTACGGCTTCGGCACCCAGGCAAAACGCTGCGCGCTTTCGATGCTTTATGAGCCCGCGCTCAACCCCACTGGCGAAGCCATCGCCGGAACGACACCGACGCTGCGTTTTCGCTTCAGTCGTTGAATGTCTCAAACGATGGTACCATCCAGGGCGTCGCATGACCGAGCCTTCGACCACCGGACTGGAAAATGTGCCCCTCTTCGCAGGGCTGACGCCGGCCGCACTCGAGCTTCTTCTTGACCTCGGTCAAGAATTTGTGTACGATCCGGGCACGACAATCTTCGAGCACCAGGCAGAAGGTCAAACCTTGTTCGTGCTGCTCGAGGGACGGGTTCGCATCGCGCGCGAAGTGCCAGGGCGCAGCGAAGAACTGCTGCTCATCCTCGAACGCGGTGCGGTGTTCGGTGAAATGGCCCTCGTGGATGGAGCGGCGGGTTCAGGGACCGCGCGGGCGCAGGACCATTGCCGCGTGATCGGTTTTGAACGCACGGCATTCGACGACCTCCTGTTGATGCGCCAGGACCTCGCCATCGAGATTTTGTGGAACCTCGTGCGAATCTTGTGCGGCCGGCTCCGCGACACGAACGACAGGCTCTGCTTGCTCGCAGCCTCAACCGGCACCTGAACCGCGCCGAAGACGGCCGAACATCCGTTCCGGTCACGCGCGCCCAGCCTTGAACGGCCAAGCAGTAACGCCGAACGGGCCTGGTAATTTGACAGCCGCGCACCCGTTCAGTACGCTCATGCCATGCAAGGACTTACCTCGCGCCAAGAGCAAGTGCTCGGGTTCATCCGCCAGTCGATTCATGACCGCGGCTACCCCCCAACCTTGCGCGAAATCGGCGCGCACATGGGCATCAAGTCCACGAACGGGGTCAATGACCACCTGCGAGCCCTCGAGCGC
This sequence comes from Polyangiaceae bacterium, assembly GCA_947502375.1. Classification (GTDB taxonomy): domain Bacteria; phylum Myxococcota_A; class Polyangia; order Polyangiales; family Polyangiaceae; genus SYFR01. Next base: position 4,227 of record CANMZR010000361.1, on the reverse strand, counting down.
AAAGGGTACCTGACCCGAGAAGACATGAAGTCACGGGCCCTGCGGCCGCGGGACCTGCACCTCGATACGGTCGTCCCTGCAAACGACGGTGATATTGTCGAAATCGCAATTCTAGGGCGGGTCGCAGCGGGCATGCCGCTTTACGCTGAAGAGCACCTGATCGACACGGTTCGCCTCGACCAGAGCCTCTTGCGTTCAGGCGAGATTTTCGGCCTGAAGGTGAGCGGGGACTCGATGATTGAGGCCGGGATCCACAACGGGGACTACGTGTTCGTCCGAAAACAATCGACGGCGGACCGCGGTGACATCGTCGTCGCGTTGATCGGCGACGAAGCTACCCTCAAACGCTACTTCCCCGAGAAGGACTACATTCGGTTTCAGCCAGAAAACGCTGCCATGGCGCCGATTTTGGTGCGCGCGAGCGACTTTCGGCCGACGATGCTCCTCGGCGTGGTCGTCGGGCTTTACCGGCGCCTCTGAGCGAGTGGCCCCCCGCTTAACGACGTGAACCGGGTGCTCAGAGGCAAGCGGTCGTTGACGCGGTGCACCGTGACTTGCTAGCGTCCACCCTGGATAACAGCGAAGAGGACGTGTTGAAGCTGAACCGCACTAGCCTGGCCGCTCGCACTCGAGTCGGTGCAACCATCGCAGCGACGCTCTTCGTAGCGTTTTCCGGCACCGGTTGTGTCGTCGGAGGCGTTTATGCTTACAAGGCGAACGCCGCCTCGGCCGCCCTCGAGCAGGCCAAGACGCTGAACGCCGATCGGCTCGCCGAGTACGAGTATTACTTCGCACGGGAAAATCTTCAAAAGGCGATGGAGGAGGCAGCCGAAGCTTCTTACGGAGATGCCATCGTCTTTGCAGATCTGGCGAAAGAATCTGCAAACCGGGCCATCGAACAAGCTCGCGCAGCGCACCGCGGGGCCGGGCGATGAACCCAAAGTCACAGCGTCCCCGTCGCTGGCTTCCGAGGCTCACACGCCGGCTGGCGAGGCTCAGAACGGCGCGGGGCGCCATCGTGCCGCTGCTCATCGTTTCGTCGGTGGCCGCATGTTCGCGCGTTCCCGTGTTGCGAGGTGAGCTCGAAGGCCTTGAAACACTGATGTCCCAGGCCGAACGCAACGGGGCCAAGCGCTGCGCCCCCCGCGAGTTGGCGGTGGCGCGTGCGCAAGCGAGCTTCGCCGCGGTCGAACTTGATCAGGCGAATCTTTCACGTGCCGAGGACCACATGATCCTGGCGCGCTCCAACGCCCAAGCTTCGTACGACCTGTCGCCGGCAGTCCGCTGCTCGGAGCGGCGCTTCGTGATGGATGAGCCGGTCGTGGTCGTGAAGCTTCCACCGAAGCCCGGTGACGCGGACGGTGACGGCTACGACGACACGGTGGACGATTGCATCGACAAGCCGGAGACCTACAACGGCTACCAGGACCTCGATGGTTGTCCGGACGATCCAGACACCGACGGCGACGGGATCCCCGACAGCAAAGACGGCTGCGAGCTCGTGCCCGAGGATGTGGACGGGTACCTCGATTCGGACGGCTGCCCAGACCCGGACAACGATCTGGACGGAGTCCCCGACGCGAAAGAAGCCAAGCCCGAGTGCGTTGATCAACCTGAGGACCCCGACGGCTTTCAGGATGAGGACGGCTGCCCAGACCCGGACAACGACGGCGACGAAGTTCCCGACCTCGATGACGAATGCCCGATGGTTCCAGGCGTAAAAGGCGGTGCGCGCCCGGGCTGCCCGCAGAAGAACTCCCTCGTCATCGTCACCGACAAGGAGATCAAGATCACGCAGCAGATTCACTTTGCCTTCAACAAGGCCGTCATCCGACCGGAGAGCTTCCCGGTGTTGGATGCGGTGGTTCAAGTGCTGAAGGAAAATACCGCGATGCAGATCGAGGTCCAGGGACACACCGACAACGTCGGTGCTCCTTCGGTTAACAAGCCGCTAAGTCAGCAGCGAGCCGATGCGGTTCGCAAGTACATTGTCGACCATGGCTTGGCCGCCAATCGCCTCACGGCGGTGGGTTTCGGACAAGAGAAACCGTTGGTTCCCAACTCCGATGAGCGCAACCGCGCGCTCAATCGGCGCGTACAGTTCGTCCGAATGGAAAAGCGTTAACGATGTTGCTTCGCTCTCACCACGCCCAGCCCTTTAAGTCCACTTTCGTCGCAGCGCTGCTTGCAGCGTTGAGCGTGAGCATTCTTCCAGCGCGCTCTTTTGCGCAAGAGGCGGAAGCGCAGGCGTTTTACGACGATGCGATGGACAACGACTACTTGAATACCAAGTTCGACGACGCCGCCGGCAAGCTGAACAAGGCGCTAAAGAAGTGCGGAGCGAAGTGCAGCAAGACGTTTATCGGAAAGCTTCACATCGCCCTCGCGGTCGTTCAGGGCGCGGGTAAAGGGAATACCAAAGCGGCGAAAGCCGAATTCGAGAAGGCACTCAAGGCGGACAAGAACGCAAAGCCTCTGGAGTTGTATTTTACCGATGACCTGAAGAAGCTGTTTGAGGCTGCGAAGAAAACCTCCAACAGCGGCGGTGATACCGACGAAGCGCCGCCGAAAGGGGCCGAAGAGACGTCCGAGCCGACCCCCACGTCAAAAGATACGACCGACAGCACGACGGATGAAACCGAGCCTCCGAAGAAGAAGAAAAAGAAGAAGAAAGTCGACGAGGATTCTGAGGACAGCGCCCCAGCAGCGGGGACTGTGGACTGGCAGCCGCCGGCCGAAGGTCAAGTCAACACGCCGCTGCCGCTCTTCATCCCGGTCGAAGAGGGCCTCGGCGCCGAAAGCGCCAAGCTTCGGTACAAGCCGTTCGGCGAGACGAAGTGGCTGGCGACGTCGATGAAGAAAATGGACGGTGGCTTCGGCGCCGTCGTCCCGTGCGCGCAGGTCACGACCACCGGCAAGCTCAAACTGTACATTTTTCTGAAGGACAAAGAGGGCGAACCGGTCGCTCAGGCGGGCACTGCGAAGGCACCGCTCGAGGTGACAATCAAGCACAAGCTTGACGGCGAACAACCCACATTTGCTGGGGAAGATGCGCCGAAGAAGTGCTCATCCGTGGAATGCCCGCCCGACTTCCCAGGGTGTGGTGACGCGAAGGTCGCCGCCGGCACCCGCGGCAACAAAGGTTGGGGTGCGACCTGCGTCGACACGAACGAGTGCCAGTCGGGTTTCTCCTGCCAAAAGGGCAGTTGCGAGCAGAGCGACGAGGCGAGCGCAACCACGGGCGGCGGGTCCAGCAGCGGCAGCGGCAGCGGCAGCGGCAGCGGCGAAGGCGAAGGCGAAGGCGAAGGCGGAGACCGGGACGCCTCAAAGCCGACCGGCTCTTTCGGTCTGGCGACTCATATGGTCACCGCCGGGCTGCAACTGGACGCTCTCTTTCTCGTTACCGCGAACGACGTCTGCGGCGCAGTCGATAGCGCGACCGGGTCGCTCACGACGTACGACAATTACGCGTGCTTCAACCCAGATGCCGGCGGCGAATTTCTCGGCAAGCCGGTGGCCGGCAAATTCAATCAAATTCAAGGCGGCGGGACGCTCGCAGACACGCGTCTCCTCCTCGGCTACGACTTCAACTTCGGCACGCTGAACGAGAGCCTGACCGGCCTCTTCGCAGGGTTGCGCCTCGGATACGCCTTTGGGGGCTCACCGAAAACAGGGGATGCGGCGGACCGTTTCTTTAAGTGCACGGAAACGCACCCGGACACCGATGTGAGCTCGCCGGACACCTACGAAGGATTTTGCCGCCAAAACGCGGCGAACGATTTCATGCCCGTCCACTTCGAGTTGCAGGCGAAGTACTTTCCGCTCGAACGTGCACTGCCAGCGACGTCACTCTACACGCCGCGTCCCTATGTTTTTGCAGGGTTCGGCGTGGCTCAGGTCAACGGCGGCGTCGCCGTCGATGTGTGCGATACCGTCGATGCAAGCGGCAATGCCATCGACCCGAAGACGGCGAGCAAAGAGGACGTCGCTCGGTGCGGCGTCGGCGCCGTGAAGCGCTCGGGTATTGAAGCCAGCCAGATCACGGGGTTGAACTTCATTCCCTTTGGCATCGGTGTCCTCATGCCCGTTCACAAGAACTTTGGCATCAACGTCGAATTGAAAACGATGTTCATGCTGCCAACAGCCGGAACGGTTTTGGCGCCGTTCATCGGTCCGGTCGGAATGTTCTGAGATGGCGAACGGGGGCTGGGGGCCGCCGCCGGGTGG
>CANMZR010000360.1 GCA_947502375.1 Polyangiaceae bacterium | reverse complement strand
AGCGGCAAAGTGGAGAACGTTGAGCGGCTTGTTACCCCCATGGCGGAGCGCGTTCTGCCCGGGGTCACCGAGCTTGTGACGGCTGTTGTGAACGAGCTGACCGGTGAGTGCTCGCCGTGAGTCGGATGCCTTCGGTTCCGAAATGCCGTTTATTCCTTTGGAGTTTTCTGTGCGTTGGGCTCGCTTGTGAGTCGAGATCAGGCACCTCCGAGAGCGCTCTCCGGGTGAGTCCTTCGAGCCGCATCGGCGACGTCGTGGTCGGGCGAAGTGCCGCGGGCTCCCTCAGCGCCGAGCCTCTTTCGACGGTGAGCATCCCGGCTTCGCAGAGCGCGAGTGCTGGCCGTGTCGTGCCTGAGCTAGAGACGGTGCAGGACGAGCCGGATGGTGCGGAAGTGAGCGAGCCGGCGGAGGCGTCTTGTGCGCCGATCGACCCTCAGCTCAAACCGATTCAGGTCTTGCGCTTCGCGTTCACCGACTCGGTGGAGGGCAAGGACGTGCGAGAGAAGCTGTCGGTCGCGCGCCCGGGTCAGCGGATCCACAGTCATCTGGTGCTGCGAAACCGCAGTGGTCGTGAGCGCTGCGTGAAGCTCGAGCTGCGAGTGAATGGGGAAGCCCGCACGACGTTGATCCAAAAAGTGGGGCGGTCTTGGTCGTGGCGCACCTGGGGCTACAACACGTTGCGCAAGGATGACCGCGGCACCCTGGAGGCCATCGTGCGAGACGATCAAGGTGTCGAGTTGGTCCGTCGCGCGTTGCCGATCGTGCCCGAGCCATGAAGCGTTGTTCACGTGGCTTTGAGGTCTTCTCGTTCAGCGCGCGCGCACGCAGCGAAAGCCGAGACCCGGAACCTGATAATCCACTGGGGAGGCGCCCCTGAACTGATTGCGGATCCCCTTGGCGCTCCGGTTCCACCCGCCCCCGCGGGTGACATGCGCACCCGCTTCATCGTGCAACTCCAACGGATCCACCACGGCCGTGGTAGCCACCTTCGCGCTGCCAGCCGTATAGTTGTCAAGCGTCCACTCCCAGACATTTCCCGCTAAATCATGCAGTGAGCCGCCCGGCCAAAGGTGGTCTCCGCGAGGCATTGACCCGACTGGCGAGGTCCCACCGCCCCGACAACCGTCGTCCGACGACGGCCCTTCCAGAATGCCTTGCGTGAAGTCCGCGTGCTCGCACGTCGGGGTCTCCTTGCCCCAGGGCCATGGCCGTTCGTCCTCACCCGTCGCGGCCCATTCCCATTGAGCTTCCGTCGGCAAGTCCTTGCCCTCATGTTTGCAATAGGCGCGGGCCGTGCGCCATCCAATCTTGTTCACGGGGTGGTCCACCTTCGTGGGGTAGTTGATCCAGAGCCCCCAGGTTCGGGGTGGCACGCACGCGCCGGCATCCACGCAAACCTTGTAAGCCCCGACCGTCACTTCGGTCGCATCCATGCAAAAAGGCCTGCTCAGGACCACTCGGTGTCTCGGATCGTTTCCGAAGGAACCGGCGCCCATCCAGAAGCCGTCCGCGCTCGTCGAAGGCACCCACACTTCACCGGTCGGGCACGTCTCGGCTGGCGCGGCACCGCTCGCGGCACCGCTCGCGGCACTGCTCGCGGCACTGCTCGCGGCACTGCTCGCGGCACTGCTCGCGGCACTGCTCGCGGCACTGCTCGCGGCACTGCTCGCGCTCGTGTCGGCGTCCCGATTGGCCTCGCCTTGTGGTGACCGACACCCCAGCAATCCATACGAATAGGCTGCGAAAAGAATCAGCCACTCACGGCCAGACAGAAGCCTCATGCGTCCGAGACGCTAGCACTGACGGAAAGAAGCTGCTGAATTTGGCGGAGTTTTTGGCTTACGAAAGGCACACCGTGCGGCGTCAGGTCGGCGTTGGAGCCGCGCAGCCGTAGACGATGTCGAGATCTTTGACCGTCGCGTTTTTTAGGTTTTGGCAGGCCATACCGTAGAACGTGATGCTGTTTGTCGCGGCATCAAAGTCCCAGCCGTTTACGTGCGTCGGGTCGCGCGAAACGGGCGTTGGATTGTTGTCAAAGAACACAAAGAGTTGATCCGGGTCTGGCACCATCTTGTCGAGCGCGTACGTGCAACTCAGCGTCTCGGCAGCAATCGCCGACAGCGCTTGGTCAAGCGAGGCCGCGTCGGCGGCGTCGTAATAGTGAATCGTCCCGTTGTTTACCGGCGTGCCACCCGCGTCGGCGAACGCGTTCAAGGCGGCCTTGTCGATGCCCGTTCCTCCAAAGCCGATGACGAAGGTCTTTACCTTCGCGGCGAGCAGGTCCGCAATCACTTGCGTGCTGCCTTTGTCACCTCCACCGGCTGTGCAGTTGGCGGACTGCGCCCCGTCGGTGACCAGCATCACGTAACTCGCTCGCGCCGGGTCCATCAGAGCGGGCTCGCCCTTCGCCTGGAGCAGCGCCGTGTCGATGTTGGTGACGCATGGCCCGGCGGGGTAATTCACGTCGTTCTTCTGCAGCGAATTCGTTAGGGTTGCACTGATCGCAGCCTCGTTTCCAGCCGCCGGGGAAAACGGAATTTTATCCTGGCTGCAACTGGGCGTGACCTTGTCGGGAAACATTGTCAGCCCGAAACGGATGCCATCCTTGTGACTGACCATCATCCCATTCAGTGCCTCGACCGCAGTGAGCCACTTCGACTTGCCGTTGACCAAAGAGGTCATCGAGCACGAGCGGTCGAGCACGATGAGCAAATTCGGCGGCACTGCTTTCGCGGCTTCTTCCTGGGCACCGCACTCGCTTCCTGGAACGCAGGTGCTGCTCGCCGTGTCGCACGTGAGACCCATGCCGCAGTCTTCCTTGTCAACGCAGGTGCCTTTCGCGATGCAGACGCCGGTGACGCTGCAGAACTCTTCCGTGGCGCATTCAGCTTTGCAGCCGGCACCAAGTCCGCCGCCGAGGCCGGTCGAGTCACTCGACGTCGTCATCGAGGGCGTGCTCGAAGTGGTCCCTCCTGAACCGACCGGAAACGGCTGGTTAGCCGAACCACCGCAGGCATGCAGCGCGAGCATTCCCAAACCAAGCACCACGATTGCGGGCCCGATGCGAAACACCATGCCCGTCATGCTAACAGCGCCGCGTTGCTTATTGTGAAGGCAATGAGTCCGGGGGCGCTCGGGCCTTTCGAAAAGAGCGCCCAGAAGTTCATCACCCCGGCGTGGGCTCGCTGCACCCGTAGACGAGATCCACGTCGGTCACTTTGCCGCTCTTCAGGTCGTCGCAAAACGTTCCGTAGAAGGTGACGGAGTTCGTGGGTGCGTCGTAATCCCAGCCCGCGAGATGCAGCGGGTCACGCGGGATTGTGGTCGGCTGGTTGTTAAAGAAGACAAAGAGTTTGTCGGGATCCTCCAGGGTCGAGTCGAGGGCGTACGTGCAGCTCATCGCCTGCGTGGCGATGGCCGCGAGGGCCTGGTCGAGCGAAACGGCGTCCGCCGCGTCGTAATAGTGGGTCATCCCGTTGTTGATCGGCGCGCCGCCAGCATTGGCGAACGCATTGAGCGCAGCCGGATCGATGTCGGTGCCACCGAAGCCAATGACGAAAGTCTTGACGCCACTCGCTGCAAGCGCGGCCACCGTCGCTTCGGTGCCGACGTCGCCGCCCCCGAGGGAGCAGTTTTGCGATTGCGAACCATCGGTGATGAGCATCACGAAGCTCTCGCGTGTCGGGTCCGTGAGTGTGGGCTCGGTCGCCGCTTGCTGCATCGCCGTGTCGATGTTGGTGACACAGGGATACTTCGGAAAATAGGGGTTGAGGAAGCTGAGTGCGTCGAAGAGAAAGGTCGCTATCGGCAGCTCGTTGTTCGGTGCCGGTGGAAACGGGATCACCGACTGCGCGCAGTCGAGCTTCACGAGATCGGGGAAAAGCGTGAGGCCAAACCGAATTTTACCTTGGTACTTGGTCATCATTGTGCCGATAGCGCCAAGAGCCGTCTGCCATTTGGAGACCCCGTTGACCTTGCTCGTCATCGAGCACGAGCGGTCGAGCACCATCAGCAGGTTCGGCGTCAGCAACGCGGCGGAGGCTTCTTGCGCGCCGCACTTACCCCCGGGGACGCACACCTTTTTCGCCGCGTCGCAGGTGAGTCCGAGTTCGCAGTCCTCGTCCCCGCTGCAGGTTCCGTTGGGAATGCACGTGCTCGCGGCGCTGCAGAAACTGCCCATGGCGCACGGGGGTTGGCATCCGACGACAAGCCCGCCACCGACGCCATCCGCTGCCGATGAAGTGGCGGTGCTCGTCGTGTTGCCGCCACCGCCCGTGCCACAAGGTAAAGGCTTCGGCGCCGCGGTCTCACCGGTGTTGCCGCAAGCGAGGGGAACCGTCACGACCGCCGCCGCAAACGCCATCGCCCAATAAAGATTCCGCATGGTGGCTCCCCTAAATTACCCGACTTCGAGCGCGCTGGCTAGCGGATCAAACGCCACGTCACGATGGGGGTGACTTCGAGGTGAAAGTGGTTGAAGTGTGCCCGATTGTGGTTTGGTGAAAGCATCGAAGTGAAAATCCGCGCCGCGACGGCTTCACAGTAAATCGCTCGTAATTCAGTCGCTTTTGGCTCAGGTGGGTTGGGTAGCTGAGCTGTCGGTCCGCAGCTCGGCGAGCCTATCGATCCATGGTAATTCGCTGTGATGTCGAGCGTCTCGGAACCGTCTGGCGCGCTCGACTTGCGCAGTTGCTTCACGTCGACCGCGAGGCCTCCAGGGTGTCGGTCGGCCAGCTTATTTTGAGGCCATCGCTTACCGGGTGGCCGCCAACCCGAGAAGATGATCGCTTCGTCGTAGCCGTGAGCTTTCAAAATTGTCGAAAAGTCGGCGAGCGCGAGAACGAGGCGGCAGTCGAACACCTCCCAGGGGCTGGAGGTGCGTTCGGGGGCGGGCAGTTGCGTATGGTAACGAACGCCGCCCACCCCGTTTGGGATCCGGACGGGTGCGAGCACGCCCGGCGCATCGGCTACCGCGAGATACTCGATTTGGCGCTCTGTCAGCTCGCCCAGGCACGCTTCTCTGGAGAGATTTGCGTAACGGTAGGATGGCGCGCTCGTCGCTTCTGGATCGAACGTCGCGAGCGAGGCCTTGGCGTGCGGGACTCGGCGGTGCGGTGTGGCCGCTGCCGCTGCCGGTGCGGTGACCGTGACCCACGCGATTGCCAGAAGTTGCCACGCCCGCATGCTCCTGAGGTTGGCAAAAAAAGTGTGTCCGGGCCAAGTCAAGGGTGCGCTGCGCA
>CANMZR010000359.1 GCA_947502375.1 Polyangiaceae bacterium | reverse complement strand
GGGTATACTAGCTGAAATCCAATTGAGCACGCAGGGGCAGTGCGCCGCGGTCTTCACGTGCGCGGACGTCCGCCGCTCGTTGGCCTTGCAGTTGGGGAGCACGCGGAGGTCGGCTTGGCGTCGGCGAATACCTGTTCCGTCGGCGACCCGCCGTGACGCCGCGAGTTCAGGCCATGGCGTCGTCGATGCCCCTGAGTGCGGGAGCCAAAGCGCGGTCCAGTCGTCGGTCGCTCACTTGCATGAAGCCTGTTCCGTCGGTGGCGCGCTGTGCCTCGCATTTTTTCTTTGGAACTTTTTTCGAGAGTTCCTGTCTGCTTGGACGTTGAAGGCCAGCGACCGCGCACCTGCGGTTGCCGGTGTCGTCGGAGCGAACGACGCACACTTGACCGGAATCAATCGGCTCCTTGTGAGGTGCGTCCCATTCGGGGCGTCCCTCGCCAGGTAGTTGGGTCGAGCATGTTATCGGAATCCTTGGATTTCGAAGCGTTCGAAACAACTGCAGCGATTTGGCGAGCGCTCTTCGGAGCGGCGTCGCGTTTTCGGCCGTTCGCTTTCAACGGGTTTCAGTCGATGCACTTTCCAACCTTGCCCGGAGTTTAGCCATGAATAAAAGCCAGAAGTTGTCGCTCACATTCGCGTTTTTACAAGGTGAGCAGGTCGTTCGACGCGAGTCGTTGACGCAGGACATCATCAAGATTGGTAAAGATCCGAAGAGCAACCTTCGGGTGGACGATGAACTCGCCGCTCGCATGCACGCGGTCATCGAGTTGCAGGATGACGTGACGCTCATCGATCTCGGCAGCGAGTCGGGGACCATCGTCAACGGGGCGCGGGTCAACAAGTGCAAGTTGAACCAGGGTGATCGAATCCAGATCGGCAACACGCTGCTCGTCCTCGAGCAGATTGCGATGCACGTGGCCGAGCCAACGCCCGCGCAGGCCTCGAACCCTTTCGCGGTTCAGGCGCCCGGCGGCAGCACTTCGCTTTTTTCGGCCGGTGCTGGGATGCCTGCGGCGGCTCCAATGCCTGCGGTGAGCAACCCGTTTGCGGCTGGCCCAAGCCCCGCCCGAACGGCGCCGTTTGCCTCGAATCCATTCGCGGTGAACCCATCCGCAGCCACGATGTTTGGCCATTCGGCTCCCGGCCATTCGGCACACGGGCCGACAAACAACACGAACGCGGCCGATGGGAGCTACGAATACAAGCTCGTGCAGGGCGGCATGCCGGTGCGGAGCGACGAGGTCGAGACGGCTGGCTCCGCGATTGAAGTGCGGGTGCTTTGGGGCCGCAACCTCTTGCACGTGGCCCAATTGAGCCCGGTGCGGTCATTCTACGTCGGCGAGGCCCAAGGGAAGGGCGCGCGTGTCGATTATTCGATGCCCTCGGAAAAGCTTGGGGCTTCGCGCCTGATGCTGGTTGAAGCCAGTGGCGGCAGTGCGGTGGCTGTCATTCCGTCCAACGCGACGGGTTGGGTCGAAAGCGGCCCGAACCAGTCGCGGGTGCCGCTTCAACAAGGGGCGCCGGGTGGGCGTGTCGCACTCCACAACGGGACGAGCGTTCGCATCGAGATCCAGGATATCGTCTTCGAGATCAACGCCGTTGCTCGCGGCAAAAAAGTAGCCGCAGCGATGACGCTGGCGGCCGTCATCACGGGCTCCGCGCTCTTGTACGTGCTTGGCGCCGGCGTCGGCGTGGGCGGTTTCCTCGCGGCGACGGCGATGTTCACGCCCGATCTGAATGGCACGAGTGCCGACGACGTCAGCGATGAACAGCGTTATTTGATCTCCCATTATCTCGATTCGGCGGCCGAGAAGGAACTCGAAGAGAAGCCGACTGAAGAGATCGCCGAGGCGACTGCCGATAACAAGGAAGGTGGCACCGGTACCCGCGCCAAGAACGAAGAAGGTTCGATGGGGAACGCGAACTCCAAGCTGACCGGCAACAAGTATGGTGTCGCTGGACCCGAGAGCAACACCGACCCGCATATTGCGCGGCAGGCCGCGCTTCGTGACGCGGCGGAGTTCGGCATGATCGGGCTTTTGAACTCCGGTGCCGGCGGCGATCCAGACGCGCCGACGGCAGCCTGGGGTCGCGATGATTCTCTTGGCAACGATGCCCTGAGTGCGCGCGGCAACATGTGGGGAGACGCGATTGGCGAATCCTTTGGCGCCGGCGGTCTCGGCCTCACCGGTATCGGTGAGGGCGGTGGTGGGCGCGGCGAGGGCATTGGGCTCGGCGGCATCGGCACGCTCGGCCATGGCGCGGGCACGGGTTCGGGCCAGGGCTTCGGCTCCGGCCACGGTCGTCTATCGGGCGCACACCGTGCGAAGCCCCCGCAGGTACGGATGGGCGCAACCAGCGTCAGCGGTCGGCTTCCGCCGGAAGTCATTCAGCGGATTGTGCGCCAGAACTTTGGTCGCTTTCGTCTGTGTTACGAGAACGGCTTGCGCAACAACCCGAACCTCCAGGGCACGGTTTCCGTGAACTTCGTCATCGGCACCGATGGCAGTGTCTCGAACGTGGGCGGCGGCGGCGGGATGCCCGATGGCGGGGTCGTCAGCTGCGTGACTCGAGCGTTTTACGGTCTCGGCTTCCCATCCCCTGAAGGTGGTGTCGTCAAGGTGAGCTACCCGATCACGTTCAGTCCTGGCTGACGCGGCCACGCTCGCGGCTCGCAGCTTCGAGGCTGCGAATGCAAGCCGTGACGAGTCGTGAGTACGGTGCGCCTCTGGTCGACCTCGACCGGGGGCGTTCATGTTTTTAGTAGCGCGACCGCGGCAGCAGCGACCAGTGGACTGTCGTCGTCCAAATGACTTGTTTTGCAGGATAATGTCACCCCAAAGCGCTTCCGACCTTCGTGGCACTGCCCTGGCGTTGCCAGCGGTGAACGGAGGTCAAGCTCCCCGGATTGCGGACTCGGTTCACCGTGTGCCAGGGTACCGGGGTGGTTGCCTGATGAACCAAAGTCCAATACAAATTTATGCGCTCCGAGACCCCCCATCACGTCTCAAACAACACGAGCCACAAACTCGTGTTTTCCAACTGGCGAGCTCTCGTGCCTCCTGTTTCCCTGCTCGTTTTCGGAGCGACGCTCACTGTCTGCTCCATCGTGGCTCACGCCCATCACCACCTCGACGTGTTCTTCAAGCTGCAGACGTAGCAAGGCCGCTTCACCATCAACGGCTGGTTCTCACAGAGCCGCCAGCCTTGGGGTGCTGACAGCGCCCCGAGCGGAGACCGTCCATGGCGCTCAGTGGGTGCAACAACTCGCAGCGCCGCACGGGTCGCCCTTCGACTCCACGCCGAAGGGGGACGTGCAGGTCGAGGAGGGCCCCGACGCTGGCGTGCAGGTGCACTGCCACTCGTCAGCAGTGCCCAGCACGCAGGCGATAGGGATCGCCGGTGGGAAGTTGTTGCTGCACTCTCCGAGCACGACGTCGAGGTCATCGCCGACGTCGCCGTTGCAGAGCGTCGGGGTCGCGCAGCGGCCGGCCGCATCGGCGCCGGCTTTAGAAAAATGGCACTCGCCGCTTGCGCAGTCGCCGTTCTGGCTGCACCGCGCGTCGATGGCGGCAGGGGTGCTGCAGATCTTGGTGTCGAGGCGGCACGTGAGGCCGTTCGCGCACGCCTGTAGCGGACCGCCCTCGCTCATCGCTGCGCACGCCTCGCCTGCGACTGGCAGCGCAGTGCACTTCGCCTCGACACAAGCGCCTTCCGCGCACTCGAACGCGAAGGTGCACGCCCCGCCGAGCGGAGTGGCCGGTCGCAGCGGACGCACGGTACAGCGCTCGCTGAAAGTCCCATTCTGCAGGTCGCCCGGGACAGCGCAGTTTGACCATTCGTCGAGACATGTCTCGACCTTCGTCGCGTCCCACGTCGTCCGGCCGGCATCGAGTGACGCCTCGATAAAAGTCGCCACGATATCGAGCGGAATGAGCTCGGCGAGGCTCTCGACACATCCCTCCTTGGTCGTCACGCTCGGCGGCAGCATGATGCTCAAGGTCGGCAACCGGAACGCCCACTGCCGCTCGGCCTCGCTGCAGCAATTCATATGCACCTCGCACATTTGTTCATGCTCGCCCGCAAGGTAGCGGACGATTTCCTCGTGCCGTAACGCGCTAGGCGCGCCGAGGACGTTGCCCTCCGGAGCGCCCGGGCTCGCGTTGCACGCGGTGATGGCCAGGCTGAGCGGCACGAGCAGAGTGGTCAACGTGTGGAGTGAAAGAATCGAGAACGAAGAACGCATGGGTCGCATTGTAAATTTTTCCTTATTGAAGCGCTTGCTAGTACCCCGAATCCATCGAAACGATGGGCAACTCGACGTCCCCGATTTGGCGAGGCCGTTGCTCTGGCCGGCGAGTTACGCATCGATTTTCCAGGCTATTGACTCGGGCACTGCTGTTGACTTCCCCATCGATTCGAATGAATCGCGGGGCTAGTGCCGCGCCTCGGGTCAACAGAGGATGCGTTCGGAGGCGTTCATTCGCAACGGAATCGCGCTGATCTCGCCTGATCTGCGCGCCCGACGGTGCCGATCGATGCGGCCGATTTTAAGGAAATTGCGTGGCGCAGGTGCGCCCTCGGGCCAGCGCCGATTGGCGGTGAGGGGCACGGCGACACAACGACGCACTTCGGGTCCAGGCAGTCGGCGTTGCCATTGAGGTGGTGGTCGCGGCTGTCCTTGCATAGCGTCTCGACGGCCACCCCGGCGGTGCAGGTGAAGCCACCGCCGGAGGTCGCTTCACTGCAGCTCGCGGCGCCGCAATCGGTCGTGCCGTCGCCGGGGTTGTCAAGGTTGTCCGAGCACACAGTATCCTTCTTACTCAGGCCCACCCCGAGGCAGCCCCCGGCTGACGAAGCTGCGCTGCACGCGGGAACGGCGCACGCGAGGCCGCTCGCCAAGACAGAACGCGCACGCAGATGGAGGATGCCGCTCGAGTCGTCAGCCGCGCGGTTCCGGGGGCTGTGTGAGCCACTGCATGAAGCGATCGTAGTGCGCGGTGAACTGACCGAGCGTGGTTGCGTCCGCGGCCAAGCGTTGCCGCCAATGAGCATCCAGTCGCTCAAGTTGGTCCTCGGTTAATTTGTAACGCAAGGCGATGCGCGCCGTGTCGCTTGGCTGGGCTGCACGCTCCACACAGAGCGCGGCGTAGTTCTCGACCGTGAAGGCTTTGAGGTGAGGGTCCATCGAGCGCGGTGAAAAGGGCAGCACCTCGGCATCGAAGTCGAGGGCCGGGACCATGCTCGTTTCGCCGAT
>CANMZR010000358.1 GCA_947502375.1 Polyangiaceae bacterium | reverse complement strand
TGCCGATGACGTCGAAGAGGTGGTCGCGCCAAGCGTCGACGGTGAGTTCGGTATCTTGCCGGGCCGCCTTCCCATGCTGGCCGCGCTCACCATCGGGCTTTTGCATTATCGCAAACCTGGCGAGGCCGAGCTGACGGATGTGGCCGTCGGGCAGGGGTTCGTCGAGGTCTCGGTAGACCAGACCTTGGTCCTCACCGATCGCTTCATGGGCAAAGCGGGGATCGACGTTCTCGCGCTCCGGCAAAAGCTGAAGGAGATCGATGAGTCGCTCGAGAACTGGTCCGGTGAGCTCGATGCGCCCGCTCGTCTCGAGCTCATCGAAGAAGAGCAATGGCTAGCAGCTCAACTCGAGGTCTACGGTGACCCAGCCGTCCCGCGCGTCCTCGAATTCCGTCGCGCGAACGACTACGCGATGCTCTTGCCGACGTTGTCCGAAGGCGAAGAACTGGAGCTGGCTAAGGCTTTAGCCGTCGACCCACTCGACGACGCAGACCCGCGCGAAACCGACGAGTGACGGGCTCGCTCGACCCTCGCCGAAAAGGCCCTACTGGCTCTTGCAAATTGCCAACGCGGGGGACCCTCGCCCAAAAGCGTCGCGAGCGACGAATCCCTAGGAAGTGGCGAGCGATAGGCACTTCCTGTGCCTTCCGCGAACCCGCCCGACGGGATTTGGCGCGCAGCAGCTTTTCGGCGAGGGGCTCGCTCGTCGCGCATGATTAGCCCCGAGACGATCGCGCTCGTCAAGGAGCGTGCGGACATCGTGGCGCTGGTCGGCGAGACGGTGGCCTTGAAGCGTGCCGGCCGGACATTCAAGGGGCTGTGTCCGTTCCACAAGGAAAAAAGTCCGAGCTTCAATGTCAACCCGGAGCGTGGTTATTTCCACTGTTTCGGCTGCGGCGAGAAGGGCAGCTCGATCGATTTTTTGATCAAGCTCGAAGGTCATACGTTTCCAGAGGCCGTGCGCATTCTCGCAGAGCGCCTTGGGATCGAAGTGCTCGAGACCGGGGCCGCGGATCCCGACCGCGCGCGGCTCGAGCGGCAAAAGCGCGAAAAAGACGACCTTTATGCGATCATGCGCCTCGCCGCGGCGTACTACGTCGGTGAGCTTGCCAAGCATCCGTTGGCCGGGATGGCACGTGCGGAGCTGGCGCGTCGCGGCCTGCCGGTGGATTCGGAGGAGCCGAATGTCGTGGAGGCACTCCAGAGTTTTCACGTGGGCTATGCGCCCTGGGGCTGGGATGGTCTGGCGGGCTATTTCGAGCGACAAGGCGTCTCTCTCGAACTGGCCGAGCGGCTCGAGCTCGTGCGGCCGCGTCCGAACGGGAAGGGGCTTTACGACCTGTTTCGACACCGGGTGATGTTCGCGGTTGTCGATCGGCTCGGGCGAGTCGTAGCTTTCAGTGGACGGGCCCTCGGCGAGCCCAACGAGGCCCAACTGCGGCTCGCGGGTCTTGAGCCGCAACGTGTTCGTTCCGATGCTTCGGGCGCTCGCGACGAAGGGCGGGCTCCTCCCAAATACGTGAACAGCCCCGAGACGCCGCTCTTCGTCAAAGGCGAGCATGTTTTCGGTCTTTACCAGGCTCGGCACGCCATACGCGACGCGCAGCAAGCGATTGTTGTGGAAGGCAACTTCGACGTCCTGGCGCTGCACGGCCGTGGCCTAAAACACGTCGTGGCGCCCCTCGGGACGGCCTTTACGCCACTTCAGGCGAAGCTCATTCGGAAGTACACCCCGGTCGCGATCGTGATGTTCGACGGCGACGAGGCGGGGCGCAAGGCCACGGTGGCGAGCCGCGGACCCGCGCACGAAGCGGGCCTAGGAATTCGGGTCGCGAACTTGCCCCTCGGAGCCGATCCAGACGACTACTCCCGCGCGCACGGAATCGACGCCGTCCGCCGCGTTGTCACGGCTGCACAGGGAATGCTGGAATACCTACTCGACCGCGCCTTTGAGGGCATCAAGACCGGTAGCGCCGACGAAATTGGCGCTTGCCTCAAGACCGTTCGACGCTATCTCTCCGAGGAGGGGGACGCGGACGTGCGGGCCATGGCGAAAGCGTATGCGGACCGACTGGCGGGCAGGGTACTGGTGAACGGCCGGCCGCTGACGGACATGCACGCTCTCGAGCGGACGGTCGCCGCCGCACTCGCCGCGGGTGAGGCCGCGTCGGGAAGCGATGGGACGGCCCGTGGTGGGGGCCTGAAAGCACGTGTCAGCCCTGCCTCGCGCTCGCCGGTTCTTGACAGGGCCATCGACGAAGCTGTTTTGGGTGCGCTGCTCGATTTTCCGGAGCTGCTGGGCGATACGGAGGTGGCCGGAGCGCTCGCCCACGCCGAGGGGGACTTGGCGCTTGCGGTGTCGGCGATACGGCAGGACTGGGAATCAAACGGTTCTGAGCTGGGGGATAACGTACTTTATTTGATTCCGCGCCCAATTCATCTATTTGCATCGGGGCGAATGGCGGCCCCCAAGTTTTCTGAAGTCTCGGAAGCGCGCGCGGAATTGTTAGAGAATGCAAAGAAATTGCTGGAAAAAGCCATGCGGGCCGATAGAACCGCTGTCCTTGAGCAGATGAGCCGCGCTCAAAAGCTTGGGGATCGTGACGCCGAGGATGAGCTCTTGCAGGAGCTCTCACGACGCTCGAAGGAAAAATTGGGATTGAGTTGAGGGCGACGCGCCACTACTGCCGCTCATTCGGGGCGTCAGAACGATGTCTTTGATTGAATTTTGTCGGTGAGAACGCGTAACGCCGCCGCGGACTCACCGACTGACCGGGTTGCCAGGGAGTGTTCACAATGGCCACGAAAGCCACGGGTTCGACGAAAAAACCGACTGCTGCTGGGGGAACCCGCAGCTTGACTGCCGCCAAAAAAGCGAGCGCGCCAGGGAAAAAACCTCCGACGAAAGAGTCCAAGACCAACCCGACCGCGAAGGCTGGAGCGTCGAAGGCTGTTCCGTCGAAGGCTGGAGCGTCGAAGGCTGTTCCGTCGAAGGCTGTTCCGTCGAAGGCTGTTCCGTCGAAGGCTGGAGCGTCGAAGGCTGTTCCGTCGAAGGCTGGAGCGTCGAAGGCTGTTCCGTCGAAGGCCGTTCCGTCGAAGGCTGGAGCGTCGAAGGCTGTTCCGTCGAAGGCTGGAGCGTTGAAGGCTGGAGCGTTGAAGGCTGGAGCGTCGAAGGCTGGAGCGTTGAAGGCTGGAGCGTCGAAGGCCTTGAAGCCGGTGCCTGCCAAGGCCGCTGGTAAGGGCCGATCGACGAATCGCGATGAGGATGACGACGATAACGAAACAGGCTTTGCCGGGGGTGCACGCGGCGCGTCCGACGATCGCTCGTCGAGCGGCGAGCGCGCGCCGGAGGCACAGTCGAGTTCCGAATTTAGCGAGCCACAGCGTGCCGTCATGGCCGATGACGGCGATTGGGGCAGCGAGGAAAGAGAGTCGCCGAAGGCGCGTCGCTCGGGTCATAGTGATCAGAAAAGTCAGGGCTTGTTCGATCAGGGCAAGTCAAAGGGGTTCTTGACCTTCGATGAAGGCAATGACGCGATGCCGACCGACATGGGGTCGGACCAGATCGACGACGTTGTCGGTGCGCTTTCCGCTGAAGACATCCAGATCGTCGATGGCGCAACGCAAGTGAAGATCCAGCCGGGTCGTATGCTCGTCGATGACCCGACCCCTAAGCAGGTGAAGGTCCCCGGGCAGCGCGCGGCTGAAGACGTCGATTACTATTCGAAGAGCAACGATCCCGTCCGCATGTACCTTCGCAAAATGGGCAGCGTCTCGCTGCTGACGCGCGAAGGCGAGGTCGAGATAGCGAAGCGCATCGAGTCTGGCGAGTTAAAGGTCAACGCGGCCATTCTCGATTCGCCCATTGCGGTCCGCGAGATCATCGAAATCGGCGAGAAGCTGAAGAAGCACAAGATCCGAGTGAAGGATCTCATCAAGGACGCCGAGGCCGAGGACCAGGAATTTGACGAGGAGGAAGCGGACCGCCGCATCATTCGTCTTATCGACAAGGTTCGCCGCCTCGACAAGCAGCGTCAGGGCAACTTTGAAGAGTTGAGCGCAGCGAAAAGCGAAGCCAAGCGCACCGAGTCCCAGGCGAAGCTCGACACGAACACGCTCGAGATGGCCGGCACTCTGGATGAGATGCGCCTCAATAAAAAGACGATCGAAAAAATCGTTCAGATTTTGAAGCACGAGATTGGCCGCGTGGAAGAGGCGGAGGGCCCCGTCAAGGCTAGCTTGAACGCTGTCGGTATCGACTTCGACGAGGTTCGCGCCTCGATGAAGAAGACGATGGGCAACCGTCAGGCGGAGCAGCGTCTCGCCAAGAAGTTCGGTCTCACGCGGGGCGAGCTCGGTGACCTCGACGAGAAGCTTGCCGAAGCCATCAAAAACCTGGAACAAATCGAGGAAGAACTCGGCTGCGACTTGCAATCGCTGCGTGAGAGTTATCGCAACATCGGTGACGGTGAGCGCTCGGCGGAGCGTGCGAAGAGCGAGTTGGTCGAGGCCAATCTGCGTCTCGTCGTTTCCATTGCGAAGAAATACACGAACCGCGGCCTGCAGTTCCTCGACCTCATTCAGGAGGGCAACATCGGCCTCATGAAGGCCGTCGATAAGTTCGAGTACAAGCGCGGCTACAAGTTCTCAACGTACGCGACGTGGTGGATCCGCCAGGCAATAACGCGCGCGATTGCGGATCAGGCGCGCACGATTCGCATCCCGGTCCACATGATCGAGACGATAAACAAGCTCATCCGCACCTCTCGCTACCTCGTCCAGGAGTACGGCCGTGAGCCGACGCCGGAAGAGATCGCCGAGAAGATGGAGCTGCCGCTCGACAAGGTCCGAAAGGTCCTGAAGATCGCGAAGGAGCCCATCTCCCTCGAGACGCCGATCGGTGAAGAAGAAGACTCGCATCTTGGTGACTTCATCGAGGACAAGAGCATCCTCTTGCCGTCCGAAGCGGTCATCAACATGAACCTCGCGGACCAGACCCGCAAGGTCCTGAAGACGCTGACGGCGCGCGAAGAGAAGGTCCTGCGCATGCGCTTTGGCATCGGCGAGAAGAGCGACCACACCTTGGAAGAGGTGGGTCAAGACTTCGAGGTCACGCGCGAGCGCATCCGTCAGATCGAGGCCAAGGCGTTACGCAAGTTGCGTCATCCGAGTCGCTCGAAGCAGCTTCGCTCGTTCGTCGAAACCTGATTCGAGGAGCGATTGAGACGCTGGGCCTTCGTTGGGCTCTCGGGTGCGATGAGGACGTCC
>CANMZR010000357.1 GCA_947502375.1 Polyangiaceae bacterium | reverse complement strand
TACCCCAGGAGCGCGGACCCAAGCAACAAGCAAGCTCGTACATCCCCACGATCGCAAGACCGTTTCCACGCGGGCTCGGCATCGGCGAGCATCCCGGCAAGTTCATCGCAGGCACGCCGTGACGGCACCTCGGCGGAAGCCGCATGGTCAAAGCCCACTTCGAGCTTGGCGCAGGCTTGCCCAAGCGACTCCGCGTAAGCCGCCTTGGTCACGCACCCACCGTTGGATACGAGCAGCCCCGTCGGACAGCGAGGCAGGCCGGTGCACTGGGCGCCTTCAAAGGTTTGCGAAGGCCAACAACAACCCGACGCGACCTGGACTTTCCCACCCGCGCACACGGGCTTCCCCGCTGGAACCGTCGCCGAAACAAGGACTCCGGCGAGGCAAAAAAGCCCTCCGAGGAGGAGCCTCGCGCCGCGGCTTGGGTCGTGCTCAATCCTCATCGTCGTGCTCAATCCTCATCGTCGTGCTCAATCCTCGTCGTCGTCATCGTCGGCGTCGGGTTTAGCCGCCCCCGGCGCGGCCGGTTTCTCGTCCTTTTCGTCGTCGTCCTTGGCGTGGCTCGCGGCCCACTCCGCATCGCGGATCGCTATCTCCTCGGCGGATGGAATCGGAATTTCCGGAACGAAAGACGCCTCGAGAATGGCGGGAAGAGGTCCACACTCAACCTGTGGGACGCCGATCCCTTCGTAAAGAAAGTGGAACGTTTTTGCTATGGAATTGCAGGTGCCGCCGAAACCGCAATGGGCGACGTAAGCGTTCGCGCCTTCCTGACCTTTCACTTTGTACTGCCGGAAACTCACCTGCTTCGCGTCACCCGGCTGGATAGCGTCTACCTGCGTCAGCTGTCGCCGTCGTCCGAGGATCCAACCCATCTTGAGCCACGGCAGCTTCTTGGAAAGCTCCCAGTGATCGGCGATCTTTTGCCAGTCGTTCTCGGCGGTTGACAGGCGTGCGAGCTCGCGCCGCAGCGCGGCCGTGCCCTTCCAAATGGTCGGCTTGGGCGCAGCGTTTGCAGGCTCGAGCGTTGCCGTTGGGACAGCGCTCGTGGACACAGCTTGCGGTGCGGCAAGCGGTGCTGAAACCGTAGGCGAAGGAACTTTCGAGGCAGCGGCAGGCTTGTCGTCATCGCCGTCGTCGTCGTCCCCCTTGTCATCGTCCTCTTTCGCTTTGACGGATGGGCTTATCGCCGCCGGACTCGCGACCGCAGGCGCAGCCCCGTCCGCCGGGGTGAGTTGCACGATGAGGTCGCGTTCCTCTTTGCATACCGAAAGGGGCTCGGTGTCCGTCTGATACCCCGTCGCGCCAACCACAATCGTGTGGTTGCCGGGCGCGAGCGACAGCCGGGGGCCACTTGCGCGAACGCCATCCACCGTGACGACCAAGGTGGGCGCGACCGGCGGCTCGGCTTTCACCGTCACCGTCGAACCAAGCCCTGGCTCGAGCGCAGCGAGACGTCGGCGAGCCTCCGCGACGTGCTCTGCCGATGCTCCCTCGGAGGCCAGCTTGAGCGCGCTCGCGTACGAAGCTACCGCGCCACAAGGCTCTCCCATTTTTTCGAGGACGGCCGCCTTCTGCATGCGGGTCACCACCAGTTTCTCGAGGGCCTCGGCTTTTTGCACCTCAAACTTGGACCAACCGAGCAGCGCATACGCGCTCTGACAGGAAGGATTCGTCAACTTTGGCTCGGCCGCGACGGCCCCACCCGCGCAAAGCCCCGAGAGCGCGACAAAAAGGAGCGATAGCGAGCACTTCATCGGGCGAACGCTACACTTAACTCAACCAGAGTTCACGGCAGATCGGCGCTGTCGTCGGTCGGAATTGCGCTCGGCGGAGCATGAGATTGCGAAGGTGTGGGAAGGTGCGCAAGGGCTCGCAAAGGCTTGCCAAGGCCCACTTGGAGCGCCCGCGGCGACAGCGACAGATGAAGCGTGTGAAAAGCCTCGGTCATCCTACGACGACGTGCTTGCCATCGCGCGGGCAATCCGTCACGGTGCCCGACTCTGATGCGCCCTATGACCACCCTTGCGCGTGCCATCCGGAGTCTCTGCCTTGCAGTGCTCTGCTTTGCGGTGTTGTGCCTTGCACCCGAGCGTGCGCGCGCCGCCGGCGACGCCGAAGCGTGGCTCTGGGTCGAGACGCGCACACCGCTCGCGCGCGCGAACGACGGCCGTGCGTGGCTGCAGTTGCGCACCTTCGCTGATGCGCGTTTTGCGACCTCGACCGACGGCGCCGACAACCTCTTCTTACGGGTCGGACCGATCTTCGATGTCGCGCCGTGGCTGTTCGTGGCCGTGCATGGCACCGTGCAGGCTGCTCAAACCGCCGGGCGCAGCTTCGATACGGAGGTGCGCGCCGAGCTCGAGCCAAACCTGCGCTTCCGGCTCGGTGACTTCGCCTTCAACGATCGCAATCGGGTCGAGTACCGGTATCGCCTGCGCTCCGACAACACCACCCGCGAGAGCATCCGCTACCGCAATCAGCTGCGCATCTCCTACGCCCCCGCGGCGCAGTGGTGGGTGCCGTTTCTCTGGGACGAGCTCTTGACCGACTCGATCGACGGCGTGCACCAGAACCGCCTCGCCGGGGGAATGGGCTTCGTGATCGCGCCAAAGACGCGCCTCGATGTCGGCTACATGCTGCGCAGTCGAGACACGAAAGACGCCTGGGAGCACGATCATGTGCTGCTGCTCTACCTGTTCATCGACGTGCCTGACGTCGCTCCGTAACAAAGCACAACGGGCGAAGGTGAAACCCGCCCTTTTGTCGCCGGCAAGAAGAAGTCCCCGATGAGCTCGGCGCTCGGTTCAACGCTGTGCTTTGCGAAGTCGGGGATCCCCTGTTCGCGCAGCAACTCTTCGTCGATGAGGAAACCGCCAGTGAACTCGCGGCTAGGCCCCTTCAAAGGGCGTTGACGGCCATGCTCGGCTAGCGAAACTCGCCCGCCACGCCGAGCACACACTTGCTCATGCCGAACTTCGCTATCGTGTAGGCGACGTACGGTGCGAACGAGCGCTCCGCCATTGCCCGCGGCAGGTTGAGCTCGCACAGGAAACTCCGCTGAATGCAGCGTTTTCCCTGTTCATTTTTCCTTACGGCACACGCGGTCCGATCGCCTGCCGACGAATACGAAAAGGTGCCCTGCGTAGAGGTCATGCGTGCCGAGAGCACCCACGAGCGCGGCAAGCCCATCATGCCCACGGCGCAGATCGACCGGCTCGGCGGCAATAAAAATCCGCACGCTCGACGAGAGCATCAGCATGGCTCGAGGGCCCGCACGAACACCGCTGCAAACTCGATGTCTGCGCCGACGGGCACCCGCACAACGAGGTTACGCACTGCGACGTCGATGTGAGTCACTTCATCGACCGCAGCGTGCGGCGCTGGCCGGACGGTTACTTTCCTACGGTGGGATGCTCGGGCGCGGCGGCAGACGCTACGCGCGCTCGACACGCACGGTCCCGGCTTCGACGTGAACGGTGCGCGGGTGGCAGCAAATGGCGCAATCCTCGATGAACGTCTGCGTCGGGCCGCCGCTGGTATCGACTGTGATCGCGTCCGTCTCTCCGCAAAATGGGCAGATCACGTCCACGACGTCGGTTCCGTCGTAACCGTTCGACTCGGTCGCGAGCAACTCCGCGAGCGTAGGCGCGAGCAGTTCGCCTCCGACGTAGAGCGCGTCGCCACGAAGCACGAGCACCTCATCACCGGAGGTGCCGACGGCGATTCCGCCGTTCATCTCGCGGAACATCGTCGGGTGAAAGAGCGACAGAACACTCGGGTCGGAATGGTTCGCGGCTTCCTCGAATGCGTCGCGGAACGAGCGCACAATCGGATGGCCGAGGCGCCTCTGTGCGGCATCAAGCGAAGCCTTCATCACCCGGGGCAGCGTAGCACCGCCCTTCGCCGGTGCACGGGTCGTCGAGCGTGTCGCCGCAGCGCTGCGGCCGCAAAGCCGTATTGCGCCCTCGCTCCTACGCTGTCGTTCGCCATCGCTCGATGCGCGACTGCATCTCGTCCGGCGAACAGTCGAACTCCCACGTCAGATACCCGACTTCCCGAAACTGCGAGTGCGCGCGTCCAACCCTCCGGTGCGGGCTCGTTCCGGAACGTGTCAACGCGAATGAGACAGCGTGCACGGGCAATTTGCAGAATATGGGTCGTCGAGCGCGACGGTCGTTCGCACCGGCGCCGCAACGCGGCAAAATACGATAGCTCATGGCAACGCCCTGGGTGCGCGCGGCAACATCGTCGTGTTCCATTCGCACGCTCCAGCGCAACCGCCCCGCCGCGCACACGCGCACCCCAAAAAAACCGCGGTGACGCTCGCGGCGAGTCTTCACACTAGGATGCCACACCGCGCTTTGCACGCCTGTGCACACTCCCCAGGGCGTTGCCCATTCCCAGGGCGTTGCCCTGGGCTATCTCATCCTGCCCCTTTGGGGCAGAATCCACCCCGCTACCGCGCACACCTTACGCCGCCCATCCCAGCTCACACTCCCCAACTGCGCACTGCACTATATTGCACTACACTACACAGAATCTGTAGAATTCACAGACTCAGAAAGACGCAGTGCCGAAGAGTCAATGGTCGAGTGAAAAGAGACCGGCGCAGCGCAAGCCAAGGTTGCCGAGCTGGCTCGTGGGGACGTTGTTGCTGCGATTGGCGGAGCGGACGATCGACGGGAAGTCGTTGTCCCAACTGCCGCCGCGATTGACGCGCGCTGCACTAGAACCTGTGTCATTTGCCCAATATTTTGACGAGGTCCATTCCCACACATTGCCAGCCATATCCGCCAAGCCAAAAGGAGAATTACCCTTAGAATAGGAGTTTACGGCACAAGTAGACTTACGGTTTCCCTCTTCGACGTCGTTGCCTTCACCGTCCCAGCAAAGTTGTGCAGCCGGTGCCTCGTTGCCCCATGGGTAAATGCGGCCATCGGTGCCGCGGGCGGCGTATTCCCATTCTTCTTCGGTGGGCAGGCGTTGGCCTTGCGCTTCGCAGTAAGCGGTGGCCTGGTTCCAGTCCACGCCGTTAATGGGGTGATTCTCGCGGCCGGCTATGCCAGAATTGTTCGAGCCGCCCGTTTCCGCAGGTGTGCACTTGCCGCTGGTGACGCAGGTTGTGTAAGCCTGCGTCGTCACTTCCGTCGTGTCCAAACAAAAGGCGGCAACGGTAACCGAACCGGCTTTTCCACTGTTCTGATCATCTCCCATGGTGAATGTGCCGGCGGGAATGGGTTTGCAGTTGCGTTTTGCAGCAGCTTTTGT
>CANMZR010000356.1 GCA_947502375.1 Polyangiaceae bacterium | reverse complement strand
GCGGCCCTCCTCCTTCTTCGTCTCCAGCTGCGCGCGGAAGGCGTTGATCTTGTCGGCGGCGTCGCGCAGGATCTGCTCGATCTCGCTCTCGTGCTGCTCGGCCACGAAGAGAATGCCACGACCTTCGCCGTTGTAACCCAACTGAACGACGGCATTCTGAAGCCACTTTCCGCCGGCATCGAAGGCGATCTCACGGGGGAGCGTGTAGAAGCCCTCGGAGGGCAACTTCATCAGGCCATCTGCCCAGCTTTGGGCGCGAAGCGGAATGGTCGGGTCACCCCAAAACCAGCGATTGTTGCGATTGGAACCAGGGCGCACGACGAACGGCAACCCTCCATTCGATGGTACGCCGACGTAAACGAGAACTCCCTCCGGGATGGTTTCCTCGTGACCGGGGTAAGGCTTGCGCGTTCGGTAGAGTCCAGGTTCAGGGAGCTTCATCAGTGCCTCAAGGGTTCGGGTCGATTTGCCGCCGTTTGTGCCACATCACCAGCCGCAAGTCTCGTTCTTGATTTCGTCCTGCATCCAAGCGCGCAGCGGCTGAAAGTATTCCATGAGCGCGTTGGCGTCCCCGATGCGCTCGCCCGATAGCGCGTACAGCGCTTCTTGCCATGGCTTGCTGGCGCCGAGTTCGAGCATGCTCCGGAGCTTGTCACCAGCCTTTTTGTTGTTGAAGAAAGAACACGTGTGCAAAGGCCCCGTGTGCCCGGCTTCGCGACAGAGCGCGCGGTAGAACTGAAACTGGTAAATAAACGACAAGAAATAGCGCGTGTAGGGAACGTTGGCGGGCACGTGGTATTTCGCGCCGGGGTCGAAGTCCGCCTCGCTCCGCGGCTCGGGCGACGCGATGCCTTGGTAGGCTGTCCGGAACTTCCACCAGGCGGCATTGTAATCCCCCGGTGCCACTTTCCCTGCGAAGACATCCCATCGCCACTCGTCGATAAGCTTGCCAAACGGCAAGAATGCAATTTTATCGAGGGCCATTTTCATCAGGTAGTTCAGGTCGGCCTTGGGGTTCGTCGGAGCCTTTTTGATGAGCTCAATTTTCTCGAGGTAGCCGGGCGTGACGCTGAGCGCGATGGTGTCCCCAATCGCCTCGTGAAAGCCGTCGTTTGCGCCCGATTGAAAGAGAAAGGGCTGTTTTACATAGGAGTGAAAGTAGTAATCGTGCCCGAGCTCGTGATGCAGCGTGTAAAAGTCCTCTCCCGTCCGCTCGATGCACATCTTGATGCGCAGGTCGTCGTTGTAGTGAACGTCCCAGGCGCTCGCATGGCACTCGACTTCGCGATCTTGCGGGCGCACAAAAAGTGACCGTTTCCAGAATGTCTTCGGGAGCGGCGCGAGACCGAGAGACGTGAAGAATCCCTCGGCCATGTGGGCCATCCCAAGCTCGTCGACCTTGTTCGTCGCCAGCGCCTTGGTCACGTCCACGGCGCCTTCACCTGGAAACGGCTCGAGCTCGGGGTAAATGTTACTCCACGTCTGTGACCACATATTTCCCAGCAAATGGGCAGGAATGAGCCCCTTCACCGGAACGAGCTTCTCGCCGTAGCGCTTCCGAAGTTGCTTCCTCGCGTAACAGTGAAGCTCCTTGTAGAGCGGCTCGACCTGCTGAAACAGCCGCGTCGCCTCCGCCCGAAAGTCTTCCGGCGACATGTCGTAACCCGATCGCCAGAGCGCGCCGACGTCGGCGAAGCCCATCTCGCGAGCGCCCTCGTTGCCGATGGCGATGAGGCGCGCGTACCCATCGCGCATCGGACGCGCAATGGCGTGCCAACCAACCCACGCTTCTCGCAACGCCGACTCGTCACGCCCCGCGCCCATGTATTTTGCGAGCACGCCGAGCGAGACGCCCGCCTCGTTGGGCCGAGAGGGGTAGCACACGAGGGCCTTGGCATTCGCTGGGTCTTTGCCAAGCGCGTGGCGAAGCTCACCGTCGGTCGCGGGGCAGTACTTGCCCGTTGCGTAAAGCGCGCCAAGTTCCGCGCTCAAGCTGGCAAGCTCGGAAGCTTTTTTCCGTTCGCGGGGCGCAGGTAGGGTCGCACTGCGCTTGAGTTGCCCGAACTTTCGCTCGCTCACCGGATCCTTCGCGACGCCGTCGAAGCGCGCAGATTCGGCCACGGCTCGCGCCAGGAAAACGAGCCGTTCCTCGGCCGCCTTCGCCGCGATCTCCTCGGTATCGGACGTGATGAAGTTGAGGCTCACCCACGAAGCCCGATCTTCCGCCACTTGCAGCACCAAGAGCTCGCTCTCGATCCGGTCGATGTACGCCTGCGCCTCCGCCGCCGTGGGTTTACTCGCCGTTGCATCAGAACCGACAACGGCCATTCCACCACACGTCGTGCAGGGTGGGGCTCGCCATACCGAACCCGCGCAGCCGGACAATCCAACCGCCGTCAAGATGCCAAACGCCGCGATGATGCTCTTCACAAGGTGCTCCCTAGAATGACGGCGGATGTTACACCAGCTGAGGCCGTTGACAGCGAAGAAGCGAAGCATCGCATGATGAGGGATGGGACTACGTGGCGTCCACCCGTGGCGCGCGATAGGCTCACGCGTGCGAGGGATGTAGGCTCGATGTCGGACCGGGGATTTTGGACGCTCATAAGGTGGCGTGGCGCGCCGGTTCGGGTCCATTGGTCTCTCGCCGTGTCGGCGGTCGTCCTCGGCGGCTTTCGTCTGAACCCTGCCGGATGGTTGGGAATCGTCCTCGTGGTGCTCGCCCATGAATTCGGCCACGCCGTCCTCGTGCGGCGCTATCGACTCACGGTCGAGCGCATCGATCTGCACGGCCTCGGTGGCGAGTGCGCCTATCGAGGTTATGCGACCCCATGGCAGAGCGCCGTTATCGCGTGGGGCGGCGTGCTTGCTCAGGCACTGCTTTTGCCCGTCGGTTTTGGGTTAGCGCCACGCGTCGATGAGTCCATTTTAAGAGAACTTTTGCTGAGTTTCGGCACTCCGAGCCTCTGGATGTTGCTCTTTAATTTGCTGCCCGTGGCGCCCCTCGACGGCCACCAAGCCTGGAACGTGCTGGGGCTCTGGCGTAACCGACGGCGTGCCGAGCAGCGCCAATCCCAAGCGCGGCAACGACGCGAAGAATTCGACAGGATGGCTCGTGGGCTGGCTGACATCGAAAGCCGCGACGACCTTGCGCCGAGCGACCTCGAGCTACCCAACCCTCTCGCAGAACAAATTGCGCGCGCTGTCCGGCGCGCCTACGAGCCGGAGGAACCACCGCAATAGAACGTGTTTCAACTTCGACGACGGCGGGCACCGGGCGCCAGCGCGAAGGCAACCACGAAACCGCGCACGATGAGGTCGAAGAGTACGTCACCGATGCCTGTGGCAAAGCCTTCAAAAACGTCCCGCACACGTTCCACGAGACGGTCGATGGTAGGGACCACGGTCCACTCGAAGTGCGCCGCGTATGGGCATCGCAGGAACTCGACTGGTTCGCAGACCTAGCAAACTGGAAAGGGCTGCGCAGCAGCATCATGATCGAGAGCGAACGGTCGGCGCGATACTCTGTTAGCCTCGGGCTGTGAGGCTCCTCTTGCGCTATCTGAGCGTGCACATCCTCCCGATGGCGATCAGCGCATCTCTTCTCGCTTGCACGGCGAAACCAACCAGAACGCTCGATCCAAAAGCCCCACCGCCCACGACGAGCACGGCCTCACTCGCCACTGCAACAGCCACTGCAACAGCCACTGCAACAGCCACTGCAACAGCCACTGCAACAGCCACTGCAACAGCGAGCGCCATAGCCAGCGCCACGCTGGGCGAGCCCCAGTGGAACGCGAGCTCCATGACACCAACCGAACAGGTGATTCACGACGTCGAACAGCTCGTGGCGCCCGACACACTCTCGCCGCAATCCGTCACCCGGGCGCTCGGTGCGCCCCTCGGCACCGACCCCAGCACGACCAATGCCTTCTATCGTGGGTACATCGCCACCCTCGACCATGGCGTGTTCTCCCTGGTCGAGTACCGTGAACCCGTTCCCGGCGCCGCTGCGCCGAACGCCCCGAAGATCCTCACACTCACCGTCCGCCGTGATCCGCCCGTGACGCGCGCGGGACTCGAGAATCACTACGGGGTGCGGCCGCCTTCGCAGATTCTCCCGGTGGGCCTGACGTCAAGCTCGTACACCCGCGGGCACCTCACCCTGCATTTCACCTACCTTACCGCAGGGATGGTGCTGCACCAGGTGGTCGTCGAATCCCATTGATGGTGGCGCACGGTGCAGAGTTCGCGTGCACCATGGGCATGGCTCAGGTGCTCTCTTCGTGCCCCCCGGAGCGAAACAGCGACGCCCTCGGCCGGTTATGGCCGCAGCACGGCGAACGCGTGGGCCCAGTCGTTTTTCTGCAACCCAGGGGCGCACCACAGCTGGCACAAGGCCTCGACGGCGTGACCCGCCGCAGCCGAACCCAGGTCTTCTACGTTCCATCCGAGCTCGGCGGCCAGCGCGCTGGCGGTCTTTTTCGCGCCGGCGTCGTTGCCGCACACGAACATGGACGGCTTGCCCCCCTGCAGCTTCGGGTTCACCATCAAGCCCGAGCCGACCGAGCTAAAAAACTTCACGAAATGGGTGGTCGGCGCGGCGGCCTGCAGGCGCTCCAGCAAGGACTCGTTTGCGGCGGTGAAGTACTGCAGGATGCCGTCTTTGGGCGCACCGTCCGCGATGGGGTTGGTCGTGTCGAGCACGACTTTGCCGACCAACGCGGGGGCGAGCTCTCGCACGAGCGACTCGGCCACGGTGCCTTTGACCGCAAGGTTCACCACCTCGGCGTCGCGCGCCACGTTGACAAACGGTGCCTCGGCGATCCCCGTTTGCGTCGTAAACTCGCCGAGTTTATTGCCCTCGCGGCTGCCGATGCGCACCGCGTGTCCCGCCGCAGCGAGACCCTTCGCAAGCGTCTGTCCCACCTGGCCCGAGCCGATCACTCCAATATTCATCGAATTCTCCATTCTTTCGGTTGCTGTTGAGTACGCCGAGTCCGTTCAGCGTCGCATGAACGACGATTTTGACAGCGCGACGGGGCGCTTGGCGGGCGTGCACAGATCGTTGTCGGCGGGTCGTGCGCCGAAGGTGAGGCGGTCGCCTTCGACGTACGCGAGGTCGTAATCGGCGTCGCACGCCGCGATGGGGCGCTGGCCCATGGCAGCGCAGCCTGTTACCGAGATGTCGAGGGGGACGCCGACGGCGAAGCCGGGGAGCGCGCATCCGCTCGCGCCCGACAAAAATTGTGCAGCCGCGTCAACGTGGGGG
>CANMZR010000355.1 GCA_947502375.1 Polyangiaceae bacterium | reverse complement strand
GTGGTTGCCACGAGGGGGAACCAGGCCGATGGCGTCTTCGAGTTCCCCCATCGTCACGTCTTCTTCGCGGCCTAGTTCCAAGAGGGTCGTGCGGGGTCGAGCCGCCAGCGGTGCGTACTCGCAGGCTTGCCGCGCCAAGGCCACGGCGCGCACCGGATCCCCGGCCTCGTTGCAGGCTTCACTCGCGAGGCTGAGGACCATCCCGCGCGGCACCCCCCGTAGTTTTTCGGACAGCCGCAAGAGCGCATTCAGGCGGTTTTCCACTGGGATTTTCGTCACGGCAGCGACGAGTTCCTCGGTTACGGCTCGCGTGCGGAGGGCGTCTTGGGCGCTCGGCGGCTCGAGGTGCGCGGTGTCCAGCATCGAGCTTAAGGCCTGGGTCGCTTCGTCGGACGCTGGCTCAAAACTCGCAGCGTCCATGGCTGCTCCAAAGGCCGCGGCCATGGCGCCTCCCGCCTGCGCCTGCTTGATGCGACGCCGTGCGGTTTCGAGGGGCGTTCCTGACGCACGTCCGTAAGCCCGCAGCACTTCGTCCGCGGCTTCGTGGCGGTCCTGGCGAGTGAGATCGAGCGCGAAGGCGTCTGCCGCGCGGCTGTGATTCGGTGAGCTTTCGAATGCGCGCGCAATATCGAGGAGCGCGGCGGGGCCGTCGCTGCTTCTGGCCGCCGCACCAAGCCACGCGTCGCTCGCGCGCTCAGGACTGACGGGCGCTACGCTCCAGGATGCGAGCGAACCGAATCGCTGAAGGGGCCGCGGGTCGCGTAAGTCGGCGACCGCGAGCTCCCGGTAGATGACGGCTGCACCGGCAGCGTCTCCGTTGCGCGCAGCTGCGTCGCCGGCTGCGAGCCCCAGGTCGAGCCGTTCAGCGTCGTGGCTCATTTCTTTTGAACGCAAGAGCTCCGCCGCTTCGTCGTGTCGGCCGAGCGCGGCGAGATGAGCGGCAGTCTCCATGCGCAATGGGCGGTCGTCGGTGTCTTGTGTGAGCGCGAGGGCGCGCAGCAGCAGCGAAGCCGCGTCGGCGACGTGAATCGAACGGCCAAAACACATTCGTGCAAGTGCGATGGCCGCTTCCTGCTCGGCGGGCACGTCGTTTCGTCGCGCGGCGTCGCGCATGCGACCGACCAGCGACGCTCGCGGGGCCAGGGCGCCTGATTGCCTTGAGATGGGCGTTTCGTTGTCCGCGCTCCTCGAGGGCACCGGATAAGGAATGCGGGTGGGTGTCGCTGCATCCATGCCGCTCACCTTATCGAGACGACGAAGGGCGTCACCGCAAGGACATGTTCGTTCAGCGACAGCGGCGCAAGCATTCCGGCCAAGGCAAGAATGTCCTCGCGCAGCGGACCTGCGGCACCAAGAGGAGCGAGCAAGGCCGCCATGGCTTTTGCCGTGGCGGCGCCTTCGAGCCTCCGAAGCGAGGCTTCTCCTCGGTCCCCGCCCCGCAAGAAATCGAATAACCCGCCGGTCTCCCGTTCAAGGTATGCCGCCATTTGCGGATCTTCGTGGGCTAGCTCGCGTGCGAGAACGATCGCCTCCGTGAGTCCACCGAGGGCATCGATGAGGCCGCGCTCCTGTGCCTCGGCGCCCGCCATAATCCGCCCTTCGGCGGCTGGCGCGAGCGCGGTGACCTGCATGGAACGTCCTTCCGCAATGCGCGAAAGAAACAGCTGGTAGGTCGCCTTCATTGCACGTTCGAGCTTGGCGCGAGTCGCCGGATCCCAGGACACGAGCGGAGAATCGTAGGCAGCCCGGGTGCCTCCGCCTTCGCGCGCCGGGATCACGGTGACGTGCACTCCGAGCTGGCCGAGGCTGTCACCGAACGCGAGCTTGCCCATCACCACTCCGATCGAGCCGACGATGCTGCTGCGCTCGGCAACGATTTTGTTCGCGGCGGACGCGATGTAATAGCCTCCGCTCGCCGCCATCCCACCGACGGAAACGACGACCGGCTTGGCCCGTCGAAGGTTCATCACCTCGCGCCAGAGGAGGTCCGAAGCGAGTGCCGACCCCCCCGGCGAATCGATCCGAATCACGACAGCGCGGGTCAACGGATCGCGCGCTAACCGCCGAAGTACGGGAGTGAGCGCGCGCTCAGAAATGCCCCCACTCGTGCCGAATCCGGCCCCTCCGGAAGTGCTGATGGCGCCTGTCGCACGCACGACTGCAACGTGGGGAAGACCAACTTGCGGGGTGCCCGCGAGTGCGCGGACGATTTCGCCGACGCCGGATCCCTGGTCGGCTTCGCCCCCGAATGCAACGACTCGTCCCTGCGCGCCCGCGAGCTCGAGCGACCGAGCGCGCGCCTCGGTCTCAAAGCCGAGCTTATCGATGAGCTTTTTGTCTAGTGCGTCTCCCGCACTGTAGGGACCATCTTCGAGCCCGAGAGCTTCCGCGGACAACCCCCGCCCGCCTTCGATCGCCTTAAGCCAAGTCTGACGTATGCCTTGCAGCGCCGCCTCGAGCGAGCTGCGCGCTTCG
Organism: Polyangiaceae bacterium; assembly: GCA_947502375.1. Lineage (GTDB taxonomy): Bacteria > Myxococcota_A > Polyangia > Polyangiales > Polyangiaceae > SYFR01. The sequence continues at coordinate 2,819 of CANMZR010000355.1, read as the reverse complement.
GGGCTTGGTTCGTCGCGGGTGAAAGGCTCTTCGGCCCCCTTGAAGCGGCCCTCCTGCATGAAGTCCACCTTCACGCCGAGCTTGTCAAAGAGTGCCCGGGCAAAGACGAGTTGTGCGGCCAAACCGACCGCTTCGACGGAGCCGGCCGGCGTCAGCCACACTTCGGTGCAACCCGTTGCCGCGGCGAGCAAGGACGCATTGCCGTAGCCGTCGGCGTGGCAAATAATTGGGAATTTCTTCCGCAGTGGCCCCAGGAGCCGACCGAGTTCCTCGGCCCGCGCCATGCCGAGCGTGGCTCCGCCAAAACGAACGAAAATCCCCTTTACTGCAGTGTTCGAAGACACCTCGTCGAGTTTCGCAACCAGGTCCGCGAACCCATTCGACGCTGCGCCTGCGAGCAGGGAACCGGACCCTGTCTCGCCAGCGCCAGCGCGCAAATCGAACTCCGCGACATGGGGCAAGAGGGGATTCGGCTCGTCGCCGTTGTCGTCGCTTCCTCTCAGCCTTTGCGGCCTGCCGTTGCAGGCCCCGAGGACCAACAAGAGCACCGTGAAGGTTCGTACTAGCCGCACGCCGTCACGCTACTTCGAGCGTTGCACGGTGTCGATCACGGGTTCAGGGCAGGTCCGTCGTGTCGATCTGTGGGTTCGCCCCAGGAACCGGGTCCGGATGCGAGTTGCTCGGTCGCTTGCCGCCCGCTGGCTTGCCGCCCGCTGGCTTGCCGCCCGCTGGCTTCGCGGCATTCGCCGCCGCTGCGTAGGCTGTGGCCTCTTGGATCCGCTGATAGGCTTGATCGGCGTACCCGGTTCCTGGCGCGCTCTGGAGCACTTGCCGGTACAGCTCGAGCGCACCACCGGTGTCGCCTCGCTGCCACTTGAGGTCAGCCATGCCGACGAGGCCGGGAACGAAGTGCGGGTTGTCCTTCAGCAGTTCCCGATAACGTTTCTCGGCGCCCTTCGCGTCTCCCCGTGCACGGCTCACCTCTGCGAGCCCCGATTGCGCTTCGCTGTTGCCGGGGCTCTTCTCCAGAGCCCGCTTGAAGAGGCTCTCAGCTTCCTCATAATTCCGGTGTTTTTGCGCAGCTTGCGCGCCCCGGATGGCCTCGCGAAAATCCCCCGTGACGAGCGTCTCGTCCGCCGTTGCTGAGGGGGCTCCGGAAGCTGTTGGGCTAACAGTCGTCGCGCCATCGGCGGGCTTGGCCTTGCCGACGTAGTCGCGGAGGATGGGCAGCAGAGGGTGGGACGGTGCAAGGTTGGCGAGTTCGCGTTTGGCGCCTTCGACGTCACCTTTTCGTGCCAGTGCGTAGATGAGGACCGCTTGCGAATGTCCGAGCTTTTTCTCTGCGAAAGCGGAGAATTTCAGTTGCTCTATGAGCTTCTCCCACGCCGGGGTCGACTCGCAGAGGTCGAGGGTCGCCAAGGCACGCCCGGCATCGGGGTCGCCCCGTTTCAGTTTCGAAACCAAGCCTCGAGCCTCAGTGAGCTTGGCCTGCAGCCGAAACGCGTCGAGCTCGAGTGTGACTGACAGGGGGTCGTTCTCGCTCGGATTGTGGGCCTTGGCGACCGCTGCACGGGCGCGCTCGATGAGCTTCGGCAGGTCGTCGGACTCTTTGCCTTCGATCCGTGAACGCAACCAGCCGTGATCGGCCTGAAGAACGGCAACTCGGGCCAGCGCCTGTGCCGCGCGAAGATCGTTTTCGGCGGCGCCGCTGGCTTTCGCGAACTGCTCCTTCGCTCCGTCGACGTCGCCCTCGAGCAAAAGCTTTTCGCCTTCCGCGAGGAGCCTTGTGACGCGTTCCAGCTCGATGCTTGTCGCAGCGGGGGGCGCGTCGTCGGCTAGCTTTCTCACGGCGGTGACGCCGAGAAGAGCTGCCACTCCGAGTGCCACGAGGCCGATCGTCCAGCGAACGAAACCCGGACGCGAGCTGCGTTGGCCATACGTGCCGAATCGCGGGTCCCCCTCGCTCGAACGCCGCAACACCGACGGACGCTCCGGATGCGCGAGCGAGCCGGACGACGCACGCCTTTCGTCGTCCAGTGGTGTCGAGGCCGAAGGCGGTGTCGAGGCCGAAGGCGGTGTCGAGGCCGAAGGCGGCGTCGAGGCCGAAGCTGGCGTCGAGGCTGAAGCTGGCGTCGAGGCTGAAGCTGGCGTCGAGGCTGAAGCTGGCGTCGAGGCCGAAGCTGGCGTCGAGGCTGAAGCTGGCGTCGAGGCTGAAGCTGGCGTCGAGGCCAGCTCGCCGTCCAGCGGCGGACTGCTCTCACGAATGGCGAGGCTAACGCGCTCGAGCGCATCCTTCACGTCGTCCTCGACGCTCGCACCCTTGTAGATCGCTGCTGGCTCGGGGTCAGGCGTCGATGCTTGGCTTTTGGGTTTGGTGGGTGGCAAGGGCAGAGGCGCGGCGAAACCCAACGCGGTCACTCCCAGCCTAGCGTCCTGAAAGGAACCGGTCACCCGCGGCAGAGCGGGGTTCGTTTCGAGCATGTCGATCTCGTCGGGCGCTGGGACGCGAACGATGCGCGGGCTCGTGGGCGGCGGCAGCGGCAGACGTTCGCTGGCCAGTTGCTCGCGGCGCTGTCGTCGCGTCGTGTCCGCTTCGGTTGGCTCGGCCGCGTGAAAGAAACTGCGGAGCTCTTCAATCGCGCCGAGCTTTTGCGGTGTGCTGCCGTCATCGGGAACGAGCAGGTCGCCCTCGGTCACCTCCGCGGACGAGATGGCCGATTGCAACTCGCGCATCGCGAGGTAGCGAAGCTCACTGCCATCGGTTTTGCGAACGGTCCATCCCGAGAGTGCTCCTGACCCGGCGGGCCGAAACACGCGGA
>CANMZR010000354.1 GCA_947502375.1 Polyangiaceae bacterium | reverse complement strand
CTCGTAACGGGCTTCGCCAATGCTCGCGCGCCGCGCTTAGCGCGCCCGAAGGTACGCTATCAGCGATTGCTTCTCGCTCGGGGTGAGGCCGTCGCACGTGAACGCGTGGCCTCCGTCTCGGTAGGCGGGCTCGGTGACGGCGCCGCGAGGCCCGTTGACGCAAAAGAGCTCCTCGAGCGTCGATACCGAGCCGTTGTGCAAGAAGCGCGACATGGCCCAGGCACCGACGAGCCGTGGCGACTTCACACCGTGCGACAACGTTTCGCCTGGCTCGAGCGTCGCCCCGCAGCAAGCCTTGCCCGAGAGCTTCGGATCGAGCCACTTCGCGAGCTCCGAGTCGGTCCCGATCTCCTCGAACGTGTACGTCTTCGTCCCTCCGCCGGCCGGGCCGCCGTGACACGTTGTGCAGCCCGCCGTTTCGAAGAGCGCCTGCCCGGCCTCGACCTCCACCGACGCGGGCGGCGTGGGATTGGCCGGGGCGCGCAAGGTCTCGATGTAAGCGACCAGCGGTGCGAGCTTCTCTTCGGGCCATGCGGCTGGGACGCCACCGCCAAACGATACGAACTCCTTCAAGAAATTCATCACGCTGTGGACGGGGCCGCCCCACCCAAGCATCGCGTGGCTCATCCCGCTCGCCTTCATCTCCTCGGCGGTGGGGATGGACCAAAGCGCGCTTATCTTGCTGACCGTGTGAACGCCATCGTCGATCGGGAGCGGCGCGATCAGAAAGTCCATCGTCCCGGTGCGCCAGTTCGCGTAGTGATGCTGCACTTCCGCTGGGAATTCGGGGATTTTCACCCCGAGCAACCCGATGAGGGTGACCATCATCTGGAGCTTGAGCCCTGGCGTGGCTGCAAGCTCATCCAAGAGCGGCTTCACACGCGCGACGGCGTCCGGATCGTTGGCGCCCGTGTCCGCGAGGGCGAGCTGGGGAAAAAGCGCGAACGCAAGATTCTGAAGACCGTAGTCGTAATCGTGGTTCGGAGCCCCGACGGCGTAGCGACCATCCGGCAAGCGACCGAAGTGGCAGCTCGCACACGAAAACCCGTACGCCGGGACGGTGGCCGACAGCGGCGTCGTGGGCACGATGCCGAGCGGCAGGCTCTTGGTCGAGCGAGGGTCGGCGATCATGCCGAGCTTCGCCATGCCTGGACCGACGGAGTTCGGCAGCTTCTTGACGAGGAAGTCGACGAGCGCCGCCGGGACTCCGGACGTGCCAAAGGACTCGTCGAAAAACATGCGCTTTCCGCAGCGCAACATGGTCGCGCGGTCCTTCTTGCCACCCCAGTACTCGGTGCACGCCGTCTCGAGTGCGCCTCCTTCGAGTACCGCGTCGAGGTCCGTGGAAACGTTGACGAGCCCACCGTCATCGACCGGCGACTGCCCGAGCGGGTCGTGGACGTTTGGCGCGCCCGCTCCTTGGCCCGAGGAACCTCCCGACGAAGCGCTCGCGCCACCACCCGCACCCGCCACGGCCGCGCCGGAGCCTGCGACCATCGCGGAGGAAGAGTCTGTCTCCCCGACGGTGCCGCACGCCACCGCCAAGACGACCGCTCCCACCAACCCGAGTGGCCCAAGACTCAAACGACGAAAAACCATGAATCATGCCGTAGCCGCGTTTGCGCCCGGGCTCAAGTCGAAAACATACGAACCCGTATGTTAGATTGCTCAGCGGCTCGGTGCGACGTAGGTTGCGTCGATGCCACGCCGAGCAACGAAGGGACGCGCAGAAGCCAGCCTCGAGACCCGTGAAGCGCTGCTCCGTGCGGGCATGACGGCTTTTGCCGACGAAGGCTTGGATGTGCCGAGCCTGGATTCGATCTGCGAGCGAGCCGGGTTCACTCGCGGCGCGTTTTACGTCCACTTCAAAGACCGGCAAGACTTCATCGCCGCCGTCATGGATAGCCTGACCGCCGGGTTCATCGACTCGATGTTCGGCTCGAAGGACCAGCCGAGCGACATCACTGAAATCGTGACTCGCTTTGCCACCGCGGTCACGCAAGGAAAGTACCCGATTCCAGGAACGGTGCGCCTCCATCACGTGCTCGACGCGTGTTCTCGGGACAAGGACATCCGTGAGCGGCGAGCGTCCTTGTACCGCAGTGCGATGGACGTGGTCGGGCACTCCGTCCGCGAAGGTCAACAGGCGGGGACCGTGCGACGTGAAGTCGAGGCCGGCCAGGTGGGCGTGCTCATGCTCGCGATCGTTCTCGGGATCGAAGTGCTGACGGAGTTGAAGGTGCCCTTCGGAACGATGGGTGCGGCGGCGACGGTGCTCGATCTGCTCCGTGTGCCCACCGCGGAAGCGAGCGACGGAACGAAGGCACCCGCGGCACGGAAGGGTCGTGGCAAGCGCTGACGCCGAGCGCTTGACATACGGATGCGTATGTGGAATGCATAGGCATGCGTATGGGCAAAAATCTGCGAGGTTTTGGTTGGGTGTCTGGGTTCGTAAGCGCGGCGACGGCACTCGTCGGCTGCGGTGACGCCCCTGTTTCCGGAGTCCGCGCCGAAGTGTCGGCCTCCTCGACGGGAACAGGCGATTCGGGGGGTGGCGCGGGTGGAACAAGCGGAGAGCCTTTCGCCGAGAAGGAGATCTTTCGTAGGCTCACGGGCCGTTTTGACTCGGCAGAGCAGGCGCAGCAGGACAAGGCGTTTTTTGCCGTGCAACTTCAGACCTGCGTCGTGAGCGCGCCGGAGCTCGGTGAGCGTGTCCTCTACGTCGAGCAGGCGCTGATGACCAAGCTCGACGCGCCTTACCGACAGCGGCTCTACGTCGTCGAACCCGTCGCCGGCTCCACGACGAAGGGCACGAGCGGCGTCTTCGAATTGGTCGCGCCGAAGGCCGCCGTTCACCTCTGCGACGCGGGCGCCATCGCCACGTTCGCCTCGACGGACGTCGAGCGGCGCGAGGGCTGCTCCGTTCACCTCGAATGGAACCCCGAAAGCGCCACGTTCAACGGGGGGACGGAGGGCAACGCGTGCGCGAGCACCCTCAATGGCGCGAGCTACGCCACGAGCGAGGTCATCGTGAGAGCCGACGGTCTCTCGTCGTGGGACCGCGGCTTCGACGCCGAGGGGGAACAGATGTGGGGCGCGGTCAAAGGCGGCTACGAATTCGTGCGGCGGACGCCACTGCCCGAGTGACGAACGACGGCTGGCTGTAGCTGACGGTCCTCTTGGACCCGTACTCGCAGCGCGTCGTGGGTTGGGCCATGTCGGACCACATCGACACCGAACGTCACGGTCCCAGCCTGCTGCACCGGGTGGCGTGAACGCTTCGACGCCGAGCTCACGGGCGGCGTTCAACCGAGTCAGGGAGAACGCGGAAGCCTCCCTGCGGCCGCAACGACTCGGTGAGCAAAGGCGCAATCAATGCGTTATGCTGCGCCGAGCATGAGAACTTCCTTTGCGCCGTTGTCGCTCGCCGCGCTCTTCTTTGCCGCGCCGACCTTCCTCGCGTGTACCAATCTCCTCGGCAGCTTCACCGAAGGTGCGGGCGGTGCGACCGTGACGTCGACAAGCGCGATGACGGGCACAGGCGGCGCGGGTGGCGCGGGTGGCTCGACCGCAACCGGGGCTGGGAGCTGCGGCGAATGCTCAACGAACGCCACGTGCATGAACCTGGCGTGCTCGTGCAAGATGGGCTACGCGGGCGACGGCAAGACGTGCAACGACGTCGATGAATGCGCAACAATCAGCGGGTTCTGCGGGGCGGACGCGACGTGCAGCAACACCGACGGCGGGGCCGACTGCACGTGTTTGCCGGGCTTCACGGAAAGCCCAAGCGGTTGCACGGCGATCTGGAAGCTGGAGAAGACGCTCTCTCAGAAGTTCACCGCAGGCTACCCTCACGTGGGGATCGGCAACGGACGAATCTTTTTCGGGAACGACGACCCAGCCAGCCCGTTTTTCAGCTCCTACTCCTATGCTTTGCCGGCCCCCGTCTTCAACAAAGAGGGCCCGATGCCGACGTCGTCGAATGAGTTTTGCGCGTGTGGACTTCGTGCCACCTTCTCGGTCGTCGGCGACGCGCCCTACGTCTTCGGCAAATACGGGCAGTACTTAGCCGCTAGCGGATGGCAACCCGTCCCGACCTACGTTGCGGCCGTCATGCGAGGCGAAGCGTCCTCGGCCGTCGTCGGGTCGGTCATCTACATTCTTGGCGGGCACAATGGTTCGAGCATGGACCAGTCGACGATGTTCACGTACGACGCGAAAATGGGCGTGTTCGGGTTGCCAGGAGACCTACCCGCGTACCCGTGGGGAACGGTCTCCGGCGCAGGCATGACCGCGACTGCGGACGCTCTCTACGTCGCCGGCGGCACCACAAAAGGAAGCCAACAGCGCGCGGCGAAGTTCGACCTCGGGACGAAGACGTGGAGCATGCTGCCAGATATGCCGTTCGAAGGGTTTCGGGCTGACCTCGTGCCTTCGCCGGATGGGGTGCTGGTCGGTGACGGGCAGAGCAAGAGGCTCGCGAGGTACCTCATCTCCACCGGTGAATGGTCAAAGGCGACCTTCACCTTCCCGCCTGACGGGGACAACTGGAGGCTCGTCGGGACGTCGAAGGCGACCTACGCTATCGGCAACGTCGTCGGCGGCATTGCCGTGTTCCGCTTGGCGAATCTTCCGTGAGCAAGTCGAGACCATGACGCCTGAATCGCTCACGCCGCCCACGCCGCCCACCGGCACTCCGTCCTCCGGCGGTCCGCCGAAATGGCTCTTCGAGTACGGCCCGCTCCTCGTCCATCGCAATCCTCACTGGCCGACTCGAGCGCGCAGCGGCGCTCGGCAACACCACGTTCTCGGCCAAACAGAGCGGCCTGCCTCGTGACTCCGTCGTGAACGTCGCGCAGCTTTTCACGGTAGATCGAACCGTGCTTACGGCGCGAATCGGCGCGCTTCCCGCGGCGCTCGTGCGGAGAGCCGCTCTCGGACTCACGGCGGTCTTGGGGCTGTAGCTTGCGCGCGCAGACGACGCCTCCAGAGGCCAGGCCCGCTCGCGGCGGTATCGACTAAGTGCGCGCATAAGCCGCGACTCACCTCAACGTCCGACGATCGCGACCAGCGCAGCATCCCAAAGTTGATGCCGCGCCCGGATTGCCCGGCGTCCATAGGCTTCGGCCGTGGCTCGTTTCGCCGCATCGCCATGGCAGATGGCGTCGAGGCACTTGCCCGCGAGTGGCCCGTGCTCATCGCCGTCGAGCTCGATGTGCCGCTCCAAGTACCAGAGGAAGGTCTCGCATGGCACCGCCTCCTGTCGAAGCGTTCGTGTCGCCGACTCGAACATCGAGGGGAT
>CANMZR010000353.1 GCA_947502375.1 Polyangiaceae bacterium | reverse complement strand
GGCTGCGCTCGTCGAACAAGCGGCCAGAGCAAAAACCGCGGCGAAACACGAATCGAAGTGCACCATGAATGTTCCAGGGGAGAGGTGCTCCAGCATCCCTCAAACGGTTGTGAAGGAGTCTATGTGAAGCTGAGCGGACCGGGCGCTTTTGACGCAACCGGCAAGGAAAATTGGACGACGCTCACCGGCAGGTGACGATGGGGCGACACGACGTTACGCGCATCGACGGCGACATGAATGCTGCAGAGAGCAGCCTTCGGCGGCCGCACGCCAATTAAAGCCGCCCGGGCTGAGGAACGCTCCACCGCAGGCCCGTTTACCAGCGTAGAATAGCGCCTGATGATCGCCTTGTCTTTTCCTCGTTCGCACGCGCTTCGCGGGCACCTGGCTCTCGCATCTTTCTGCTGGCTCCTCGGCGGCGCGGTCGCCGGCGGCGCGTGTGCGGCTGGCGGAGCACCCAGCTCGAGCGGCTCGTCCGTCGGGACCGGATTTGCCACGAGCAGCGGTGTCGGCGGCGGTGACGACTTCATCGATTCGGCTTGCGCAACCTCGAGTGACGAAGCGAAGAATATCCCGCTCGACCTTTACATCATGTTCGATAAATCGGGCTCGATGGCCGGTCCGAAGTGGCTCTACAGCACAGCGGCGCTCCAGGCGTTCTTCGAGAGTCCCGCGAACGCAGGCGTCGGCATGGCGCTCAGGTTTTTCCCGGATGGGGGCTGCGACGGAGCCCAATGCAGCGTCAGTGCGTGCGCGACACCGAAAGTTGCGCTCGGCTACCTCACCGAGCTTTCGGCACCCACCGATACCCATGAACAACTGCTGCTCGACGCCTTCATCGACGTCGTGCCTTCGGGTGGCACTCCCCTCTCGGTCGCGCTCGATGGTGCCATCGGATGGGCCAAAGGCGTCCTCGCTAAAGAGCCAGGGCACAAGACGGTCATCGTCCTCGTGACCGACGGCGAGCCGACCGACTGCAACAAGAGCGGGGCGGCTCTCGTCGCAGCCGCAAAAGCAGCTCACGACCAAGCCGGCATTCTCACCTTCGCGGTGGGTCTCGATGGCTCGAGCAAAACCCTCCTTGACCAGCTCGCGGTCGCCGGCGGGACGGAGGCCGGGATCCTTGTCAAGACGGAGAACGGCCAAGCAGAGCTCGTGTCCGCCCTCGAGGGGATCCGTGACAAGCAAGTCGCTTGCGATTACGCAATCCCGAAGAGCACCACCGGCGAAGCGGTCGACACGTCACGGGTGAACGTCATCTACTATCCCGGAAACGGCACCGGAAAACACGTTTTGGGCGAAGTCCTCACGGCCGCAGAGTGCGGAGACAAGGCCGCTTGGCATTACGATTCGTTGAGTGATCCCAAGAAGATCATCTTCTGCCCGGCCGCCTGCAAAGCGGTGCAGGCCGACGGGACGGCGAAGATCACAATCGTACTTGGCTGCGGCACCGTCCCGGCGTGACCGATCGTCTTCTCACGTTCAACTGTCACGAAGCGTGGGTCCATCAGCTCGGGCGGCTCGGTCGTCCGCTCGACATCATCGACGGATTGCCAGGTCGCTACACGAACCGGTGGGACGAACGCATGCGCCCAATTCCATCGGGGGCACGGCTCCTCAGTCTGCCCGAAGCGCGCGCAGAGCGGGGACCCTACGACTGCATCATCGGGCACAACATGACCGATCTGCTCGCCGTGGACTTCGATGCCCCGCGAATTTTGGTCTTGCACGTCACTCTCGAGCATCGACTCCAGCAATCACGCACGGCGCCGCCGGCGGCCGAGATCCGCGCGACTCTCGATCGCTACCTTGAGAAGAGCGGCAGCGTTGCGATTGCCGTGACCGAAATGAAAGCCCAGAGCTGGCAGCTCCGTGATTGTGCCGTCGTCGAGTCGGCGGCGGAGCCTCGCGAATACGTGGAGTGGACCGGCGTTGAAGCGAGCGGATTGCGCATTGCAAATCAGATTTCGGCGCGCCGGGAATACCTCGCATGGCCGTTGCACGAAGCCGCATTTGCCGAGGTGCCCGTCCGCGTTCTCGGTCACAACCCCGACATGCCGGGCGTCGAACCTGCCCGTGACTGGGATGACCTAAAGGCCCAATTGGCGCGGCATCGATTTTTCATTCACACAGCCGCTCTCGAGCTTGAAGATGGATTCAACATGGCGCTGATGGAAGCCCTCGCCGCAGGACTTCCCGTCATCGGTAATCGTCATCCAACTTCGCCGATCGAGCACGGCACGAGCGGATTTCTATCCGATGACCCGCTCGCACTCGCCTCCTACGCAAAGCTTCTCCTCGGAGATCACGCGCGGGCCGCAACGATGAGTCACGCAGCCCGAAGGCTCGCTTCCGAACGCTTCTCTGTCGACCGGTTTTGCCGGGGCATTGAAGATGCGATTGCGCGCGCGCGAAGAGCCTTCAGCGCCCACCGAAAGTGAGCTCGATGCTCCTTTTATCCTGGGCCTTCGTTCCCCGGTGGCCGTCCTTGCATCGCTGGCCAAAAGGAGGTGAGCACCGCTTCACCGCGCGGGCCTCTTCCGACCTCGACCCGGCCCCCGTGAAGCTCGACGATGGCTCGCGCTAGACTTAGACGAAGCGCGGTGCCGCGCGCCGCTTGGGTCGGACTTCTCCCCCTCAACTGTTCTTCCAGCTGAGAAGGGCGCGTCCTCGGTGAAGCGTGCTCGATGTGAATGCACGGCATGCCGGATGAATCGCTCGGTCCCGTCGCACGGATGCGCACGACCCCGCGCTTTCCTTCGGCAGCCTCGCTCATCGCATGGGCTACAAACACCGCCAAGGCCGCCGACCCACGGAGGATATCGACCCGAATCGAGGGCGCGTCCTGAGCGAGCTCGACCGTCACTTCGACTGATTTGTGCCCCATTAAATCGAGGGCTTTCGAGAGCCCTCGATCGACAAAATCGCGCGCGGACACACTCTCGGTCACCAGCTTCAATTGCCCCGCTTCGACTCGCGCGGCATCGAGGATCGTTTCGATCATTGCGAGGAGCTCGCGACCTCGACCCGACACCATGTCGAGGCTTTCAAGCTGCTCCCGTGAAAGCTCTTCGTCACGAATGAGCTCGGAAAAACCTAGAATCGCGTTCAGCGGGCTCTTCAAGTCGTGGCTCAGGCTGGCAAACAAGAGCTGCTTCATGCGTTGAGCGGCGGCCTTCAGGTGGAGCGCGCGCTGCTGAGCTGCGGCGAACTCGCGGAAGCGCGCGGTCAACCTCTCGACACTGCGACCCACGTCCGCGACGAGACCGAACCGGGCGGCACCGCCAACCTGAGGCTCTCCGCGAAGCACCGATTCCGTCGAAAGAGCCGCGACCTGCCGCGATGCGAGCGCCAGGTCAGCGGCCAGCAAACGTCCGAGCGCCACGCCAAGGAGCGAGGCCACAAACACCGCCACCAGCGCCACCAGCACGGCCGGAGGAGGGCCCCCCGACGAGACGTCGGCCCCAAAGCGCACGAGCGCATGCTCGTCGCCTGAGTCGGCGAACGAAGCGCGGACCTCGAACTGCCGACCCACGACTCGCGAGTCAATCGCGTCATCGTGCAACCCGCCCCCGGGCTCGACACGCACCCAAAACCCATAGGCCTCGGCAGCGGCAACAGCCTCTTCGCGGCCCACCAGGTCACGTTCGGAATCAAAGGGCTCGAGCGCCACGCGCGCTAGTGAAACGGCCAGCATGGACCGTTCACGCTCGGCCTGAGCCCGGGCGTGAGCCTGCACGACGAGCAACGATCCCAAGCTGACCACGGCCACCGGTACCGCAATCGCCATCAGCATTTTTCGGACGATCCGCCGCTCAGGCGCCGTCCGCATCGACTCATGATCGAGCCAACTCGAGATGGCTTCAAAGGGAGCGCGCTCGATGGCGCTGATGGTCGCGTCACGCACCGCAACAAAGTGAACGACGGCGGCGGCGGAGAAGATCGCACATGCCAAAAGCGCGAGCGATACGGCACGGACGGCGTCTCCATTTGGGGACACGAGCGCGGGCATCGCAAGCAACGACGACGCGAACGAAAAGGCCAGGACGAAGCGCCACGTGAGCGCGATGGGCACATCGGCGACCAACCCCACGTGAGCCGGCTCGACGCGCTCAGGCTCGAGGGACAACGCCTGAAGGACGGCCCGACTCTCGCGAAGCCGCTGCACTCCAAGGAGCGCCGAAAGTCCGACCCCCACCACCCCCGAGATGGCAACACGCGCCCACAAGGCTCCCAGGTTGCGCGACTCCAGCGCCAACATCCAGGGAGCGAGCAACATCACGGCGATGGTGGCGGAGGAGCCGATGAGGAGCTGTCGGAGCAGCACCCGTCCTGCATAATTGCTGGCGATCCCCGCGGCTTCAGTGACCGATTCCCACCCGCTTCGGCGACTCACGGGCGCTCCTTGGGTGGATGCGTTGCTGCAAGTTCGCTGGTGAGCGAGGGCAGGACGGCCCGCGCTGGCTCCGGCCCTTCAACGAGCGGCTCGGACCACGGAACGACGCTGTGACGCGGCACTTCGAGCGCGTGCGAGTCATCGGGCAGACGCAACGTGAACGCGGTGCCAACTCCAAGCTCGCTTTTCACCTCGATGGAGCCGCCGTGAAGCCGCACGAGTTGGCGGGCGATCGCCAGACCTAGCCCGACTCCGCCACGGCGCACGGACTCCTCACCGACCTGCCGATAGGGCTCGAAGATAACGCCGAGCACCCCAGCGTCGATTCCGCGGCCGGTGTCGGAAACGAAGACCACCACCGAGTGCGCTTTGGGATCCGATTCAACCCGGATTTTTATTTCGCCTTGGGCCGTTGCTTTCAGGGCGTTCGATAACAGGTTCGTGAGCACCTGACGCACGCGACGCCCATCCGCCCAGGCCAATGCCGGTGGCCCTTCAGAGACAAGAAGGGCAATCGGACGCGACCCAATGGTCGCCGTGGCTTCACGAACGGCAGCTTCGGCGAGTACTCGTACGTCGACCACCGTTCGAGTCAGTCGGAGTTGACCCGTTTCGGCCGCGGAGAGGTCGAGAATGTCGTCGATCAACAACTTGAGGTGCTCGCCGCCTGCTCGGATCATCGCGAGAGCTTCGAGGGCACCGAGGCTGAGAGGCCCATCGCTTTCGCTCTCGAGGAGATGAGCGAACCCGAGAATTGCATTGAGCGGCGTGCGAAGTTCGTGACTCAGTCCGGCGAGAAACTCGGACCGCTCGAGGTCGATATGGGCCGCGCCCACGAGGTCACTCTGATAGCCGCGCTCGGCTTCTGAAAAACGAGAAACCAAGGCGTTCAGCGCGCTCGTCAGGGTGCCGACTTGGTCAAACG
>CANMZR010000352.1 GCA_947502375.1 Polyangiaceae bacterium | reverse complement strand
GCAGCGAAAAGGCTCGCTTTCACGTTGAACACCTCGTTGGACTAGGCCGCACGGCCGACTGGGATCCGGATGGTGAGGAAACGCTCGATGCCCTGCGCACCCGCGTCCGGGGCTGTCGCGAAGAGAGCCGCAGCATTCTCGATGAGCTCACGGGTCGCGGGGACAGTGACCGGATGCGAGGTCTCGCGGCACGGGAACTTGCGGCGCTGGCCCCGGCGTTGGCGGTAGCGGCCGTCGCGCGTGAGTTGCCCGGAGCCTCGGGTCCATTGCGGGCGCGGTTTCGAGACGCCTTTTCAGCCGCGGCCCGCGCGCCCGCCGCTGCCGCCGCGCTCGTCCTGGTGTTCGAACCGGCAGCGTTTTCAAAGCGCCAAGGCTCCGTGCAGGTCGAGCTATTGAGGGCGCTCGGTGGTCCATTGGCTGCCATGCCCGGAGCTCTCGCGGACTTCGTTTCGGCCGCCAAGGACACGTCTTTCCCGGCTCGTTATTGGCTCCAGGAGCCGGCGGCTCAACTCGCACGCTCGGGTGACGCGAACGCCGTTCACTACCTCATCGAGAGCCTCGTTCATGACCCGAGTCCCCACATTCGCGCTCAGGCAGCGCATGCCGCAGCCGAGCTTCCGGCGTTGCTCGAGCCGCTCGGTCTCGCTTTGCAAGATGCGTCTCCGCGCGTTCGCGAGGCCGCGCTCGGTGCCCTGGCGCGGAGCCCCACAATGGCCGGCTCCGCGGCCGTTCGGAGGCTGCTCGACAGTGACCCATGGACCTTCGTGCGCGTCCAAGCTGCCATGGCGCTCGGCGCCCAGCCGCCGACGCGCGAGGGCACAGCCGCGCTCCTTCGCGCCCTCGACGATCGCGCCATCGGGGTGCGCCGGGCCGCGCTCCTCGCGCTCGGAGCGACGCGCGATCCGGCTGCCGGAGAACGCATCGCCGAGGTGGCCGAAGACGCGAACGAGGATACCGATATTCGGGTTGCTGCCATCGCCGCCCTCGGCCGCACCTGCCGCAGTCAAGCGCACGAGTTCTTGTACAAGCTCGCCCTGCGCACCGGGGCTCCTGAACTCGGTTACGATCGTGAACTGGGTCTGGCTGCGCTCTCGGCCCTTGCCGAGTTGCGGCCGAGTGACCGAGCGGAACGGCTCCAGCCATTGCTCCGCGAGAGCCGCGCGCCCAGGCAGTTGAAGGGCGTCGTACGCGACGTCATCGCCCGCACCGGAAACTGCGGCCGCTAGCGACGCGCACCGCCGGTCTGCGCGCGCGTTACGGCGTCGCTTTCGGCGTTTTTACGAGCGATTTGCTTGTCTTTACGAGCTTGGCGGGAGCCTTCTTTTCCGCTCCGGCAGACCTCGGAAAGGCACCCTTTAGTTTCGTCATTTTTTCTTCCCGCGTGAGGCAACTCTGAGCGCGCTCCTCCTTGCTCATGCCGTTGCGGAGCACGTAGGACTCGTCGCCCACGCCAAGAACGACTGGACCCTTGCGCGAGAAAAACCACTCGGCTTTCGTCTCTCCGATGACCGTGCGAAATCCGGTGTCACCAAGCTTCTTTTCGGGTGCGCCACCACGTGCGAGCGCGTGAAGTACCTCGTGTGCTCGCTCGTCCGTCGCCGCGACGACCGCCACGACGCGCCAGCGTTTCGCGCCCTCTTGATAAAACCCGGATGCTCCGGGCCCCGCTCCCGCAACGAGCACGTTCGGCAGCTCGTATTGAATGCCGATGGGCAGGCGTCCCTCCGTGGGTAACAGAGCCGCGGCTCGCGGCAGCCCCAGCTCACCGGCCAGCTTTTCGCCGATCTCCTTGGCGAGCGGCGGCAGCAGCGCATCGGCTTTTTTTTGCAGTTGCTCGGCCGTGAGGCTGGCATCGTTCACGGTCAACTCCACCAGGGAGGTGCTGCGCCAGACGTAGGCATTGCCAATCCCGAGGGTGGCGAGGGCGCCCGCTGCCATGGGCTTCGGGGTGTCGGGATGCACCGGGTCGCCCGCACTCAGGGCCCGTTTCGTGAACATCGCCAACGCCTGCTCTGGTGTCCCGAAGGTGGATAGCTTGATGTCGATGGTGGCACTCGTGCCGCCGGCATCGACGTAACGCGCCTCGTCTACGCGCTTGACGCCAAGCGCCAGATAAATCGCGCATTCACCATCAAATAGCTCGCAAATCCCCGGTTCCAGCGGAGCTTTCGCTCCTTCGCCATACCCGTGATCGCTGCCCGCCGGATCGAGGCAGAACGTGCCCGTCTTGGCCGGCAAAGCCCGGACGTTGGTGGCGTCATTGAAGTGCGGGGAGCCCATGCAGATGCTGGCACTTGGCTTGACTTCAGGCGGCGGTGGCTCTCGGTACGCCGGCGGCTCCGCGCCGGAGCGGCACCCGCCGAGCGCAACGGCGATGAGAAGCCAAGTGAGACGCTGCATTCCGGACCGGGAGGTAGAACTTATTTCATAGCCCTGCAATCGCTTCGGGATCCTTCCAGCAGCGGCGGTGGGGCGTGTCGTTTAAGTTGTTGAAATAATTCAATCCCCCGAGGGCGTGATTCTTGCGTAGTCTCTGACTCGTATGCGCTTGTCGCCAGCTTCCCGTCGTCGTCAAGCAGGCTTCACCCTGATTGAAATGATGGGGGTCCTCGTGTTCATCGGCGTCGTGGTTGCGGCTGCCGCGCCGTCGTGGGTGGACCTGACGAGAGACCGTCGCGTGGAGAGTGCGTGCCAAAACATCGCCGACATTTATCGAATGGCGAGGACCCGGTCGATGGGGCGCGGGAGCGCGGTTCTCCTGCGTTGGGACGTGAACGCGGCCGAGCCAACCGACGCCGCCCCGTACGGGCATTTCACGGTCCGCGAAGCGATCGCCGGGCCGACGGGCGCCTCGAAGAATCTTCCATCCGCGAGCTGTTTCGCTCCCGACTGGGCCGATGCCGGCACGACGAGCAAGTTCGTCATCGCTTTCGACGAGCGCCGGAAACGCTACGATCCCGCCGAGGCAAAGTTCCTCGACGACTCCGGCAACACGCAGCAATACGCAGAGATTTGCTTCACGCCCGCCGGACGCACCTTCGTTCGCTACGCCGCCACGGGGTCGTTCAAAGTGCTCGCGGGAGTGCCGCGGGTGCAAGTCGCTAACAAGACCAGCAAGTTCAACCGTTTTGTCGTCTTGCCGCCGCATGGTTCGGCGCGCGTGGTGTCGCAGCTATGAGCCCGAGTGCAGTTCTCGTGCAGCGAAAGCGCGCCGAGACGGCAAGTCTCGGTTACACCATGGTCGAGGTGCTGATGGCGCTCGCCGTTCTCGCGGTGGGCGCAACGGGGGTGGTCGCGATGCAAAAAGCGACGCTGCTCGGCAATGTTCGCGCCCGCAATCTGTCGACGGCCTCGAGTCTGGCCGCCACCTGGATCGACCGCATCAAGATCGATTCCCTCTCCTGGCGGAAGAAACCGACCGGTGCCACGACCGTGACGGATACCCGCTGGTTGAAGGCGATCGGGGAGGATTACCCGCAGATCGGCGGGAATGAAAATACCTGGCTCCGCCCGGATATCGACACCGGTCTTGGCTACTCGGCCGCGGCCGATGTTCGTGGACTCGACATCACCGATACGGCCAAGACCAAGGATGCCGCGTTTTGCACCAACATTCGGATGGTGCAGTTGCTCCCGAACATGGTGCGTGCGGACGTGCGCGTCTTCTGGTTGCGAAACCGCGGGACCAGCGTGAGCAACACCGTGGCGGGCACCGTGAACGGCCTCGAACTCTGTTCCGGCGATACGGGCTACGTGTCCAAAGTGGGCGAGTCTACCTCGCGGTACCACTTCGTTTACATGAGCGCCGCGGTCATGCGCTCGGGGACAAACCTATGAGGGTTGCGTCGGTTGTTCATCGGGATACGGCTGCTGTTTTGGCGGGCGGCTCGCAGGAGCTTTCCCATACGGGGCGTGTTCCTGCGGCGGGGCCCACCGCGCTCCGAGTGCGCAGCCGGCGTCGGCGTGGTTTCACCCTGATCGAGTTGATGGTCTCGATGAGCGCGGGCCTCGTGGTTGCCGCCGGAGCTTTTCTGCTCGCGCGGAATGCGTCCTTGTTTTTTCAGAACGAAGCCCGGCTGACGAACGCGCAGTTCGCGAGCATGGTCGGCATGACACGGCTCACGTCGGACATCCGTCGAGCGAGTTACAAATCGACGCCGAATGCCAAGCGAGATCCGAACGTCTGCGGCTATTCATCGACCTGGCCCACGGCGCTGAAAGAACTCGCGGGGCTGCGGATCATCGAAGGTGGATCCAAGACCGATCACCCTGGCGACCACACGCTGAGCACGACCAACAATCTCAACCCGGATTCGCTTTATTTGGGCGGACTGATGAACTCGACCGAGCACTTCAGCGTGGCGGTCATGCAGGCCGCAGGGACTGGCGGTTACGACATCTATCTCAACAAGGACGGCGCATATTGGCGCACCAAGCTCGCTGCCCAGACGGGGAGCAACCTCTTCGATCGAATCTTTGTCGTCGGTGGCATGGTGCGGCTCGTCGATCAAGAGGGCCGGGGAACCTATGGCGTTATCTCGGGGCTTGACGAGTCGGGAACCAAGCCGCGGGTCACGGTCTCAGGGACACCAAAGATGGCGAAACGCGAGACACAGAAGACCTGCGGTTGCACGGGTCTCTGCCTCGGCAGCATCTTGAATTCGATTGCGGTTGTGAAATACGATCTGCGCAAGGTGGATACCGGTGTGTACACCCGCTACGCAGGCATGTTTCCGAAGGCCAATGTGAACGGCGCCAAACCCATTCAGTTCAGAGGGGAGGTCGAGGCTGAACGCACCGAGCTCGTCCGCGTGGAGCTGGATTCCAACGCGAAGGAGCTCAACGACACCCTCGAAGTGGTCGCCGAGTATGCCGTTGATCTGAAGTTTGGCGTCACCCGCACCGACAAGAGTACCAACGTGAATTTCACGCCCGAGGTCTCCCGTTACGCCATCGCCGACAAGCGTGTCTACGAGAAGAACGCTTCGATCGATGGCGCGGGCTCCCCAGAATACACGAGCGCCGTTCAGGTACGCCTCAGCAACCGCGCTCCCGGAACCGATCGCATCGTCGGGCTGCCGACGACCACCGATGGGGGCCTCCTTCGTTACAACCTGGGCACCGATGCGGGGTACGCTCGTATGCGCACATTGATTGCTGACGTGTTCCTCTCCAACCAGGCAGGTGTCGTGTGGTGAGCCCAGCTCTCGTCGTCGAGCGGCGTCGCCTCGGCGCTCTGTGGCGTGCCCGTCGCCGTCGCGCCCGTACCCAGCGTGGCGCGGCCATTTTTGTCGTGCTCCTCGTCATCACCTTGTTGAGCGCGCTCGGTA
>CANMZR010000351.1 GCA_947502375.1 Polyangiaceae bacterium | reverse complement strand
GCCCGTGGATACCATCCAGTCCAGCACGACAGCCAGCACGACGGGATCGGAGCCGAATTCATCCGTTATCGCGACGCACATCTCCACCGGCGGCGGCCTCGGCGGCGCGGGCGGCCTCGGCGGCGCAGGCGGAACCGCGCCGAGTTGCGCCAACCCTGCGGAGACGTCATGCAGCGATGTCTGTGTCGATACGTCGACGGATCTGACGCACTGCGGCGCCTGCGACGTGGCCTGCGGAGTTCTCGACCACGCAACGGTCGCATGCACCCTCGGCGTCTGCGAGGTCGGCGTCTGCGACGCTGGTTTCGGCAATTGCGACCTGAATCCCGTCACCGGCTGCGAAGCGACCCTCGCCTCTGACGCCCAGCATTGTGGCACGTGCGACATCGATTGCGGGACCGGGAAGCTCTGTGTGAGCGGGGTCTGTCAGAAGCCGGTTGTCTCGAGCAACATCGCGACCGGATTCGAGCATTCTTGCGTCGTTTTGATGGATGGGACGGCGAAGTGCTGGGGTGACGGTGTGTTGGGCGAGCTCGGCAACGCCGCTAACCTGGCGAAGTCCACGCCGGTCGCCGTCTCGAATGCGATGAGCCTCACGGCGATTGGGGTGGGCCAAAGTTTTGGCTGTGCGCGTAAGAGCGACGGCACGCTCTGGTGCTGGGGCTCGAATGCCTTTGGCGGCAAGCTCGGTATCGGTGATGGCAGCGTTCCTTCAAGCAACGTTCCCGTTCAAGCGATGGGCCTTGTTGGTGCGGAGACGCTCGGCGCCGGCCGCGGCCATGCGTGTGCTTCGACGACCGCGAAGGAGTTCTACTGCTGGGGCACGAACGCGCTGGGGCAGCTCGGCGATCCGGCGCTCAGCTCGAGCAACAAGCCGGCGAAGGTCCCAGCGGGCTTGCCCGCGGAGCGCGCGATTTCGGTGGCGGTGGGAGGTTTCCACACCTGCGCGGCGTTCGAGGGCGGCGACGTTTACTGCTGGGGTCGCAACGACTACGGCCAGGTCGGTGACGGCACGGTGGTTTCGCCGCGGAAGTCGCCTCTCAAGGTGACGCTGCCGAAGATGGCGGAAGAGGTTGTCGCGGGTGACTACTTCTCGTGCGCCCGGCTCATCGACGGCTCCGTGTCTTGCTGGGGCTACGGTCTTGAAGGCGCGCTCGGCAACAGCGCGTCCGCGAACTCTTCCACACCGGTGCAGGTCACCGGTGTAACGACCGCCAGCCGACTCGGTGCAGGCTTCGGTCACGCTTGCGCCGTGCTCGCGGACAACACCGTGACTTGCTGGGGTTCAAACTCTGCAAAGCAACTCGGCAACGCCGCCGGCAACTCGAATAAGCCGGTCGCGGTAGCGGGCCTCACGGGCGCGGTTCAGGTCGAGGGCGGTAACGACCACTCTTGCGCGTTCCTGCTCACCGGCGGCGTGCGCTGCTGGGGCGGAAACGCAAAGGGTCACCTCGGGAACAACTCGATGCTTACGAGCAGCACGCCGGTGACGCCCGTCGGTCTCGACTGAGGTCCGCTCGCAGGTCGGAGCCTTAAAAAAAACTAGCGCGCGTGCATGAGCGCGTACGCGAGTCGGCGCGACCAATGCGTCTTGGCGCGCGTGAGAGCCGGCACGCTTCGCCACGCGTCGAGTCCGGCTCGCGGGTCGTCGAGCAGTGGCCCAACGGGCACGAAAAACCCCGTTTTTGCTCGATCGACAAGCGCGCGAGGCACCGGCCTCGAGGGCGCGCCTGCAATCAATTCTTTGCCGCGTAGCCTTCCGGTGCTCGCGACGAGCCAGGGCGCGAGCCGCCCGGTCAGGGTCGCGTCGACGAACGGCACACGCACCTCCAGGCCGTGCGCCATGCTCGCCCAATCGGCATCGCGCAAAAGCTGGTTTCTCATGTAGAGGCTCGACTCGAGCACGGCCACCCGCGCGAACGGATGCCCTGGATCGGGGGTTAGGGCTCCCCTCGCGACAGCGAGCGCGTCGAGCCGCGCGAGGCCTTCTTCGGCGAGGGCGCGCCCCATCACCACGGGAAGCTCCGCCGGCATGAAGAGGCCGCGCCGCAAGAGGTAGGCTCCCGGGTAGGTGCCCCCGTAGCGCAGTGTGCTCGCGAGCTTGGGCGTCACCGGCAAGCGATCGAGGCCAAGGCCGTGAAACACCTGCTCGACGCATCGACCGAGGAGCGGAACCCGCGAAGGCGCCGACGCAAGTTCGACCCAGCGCGGAAGCGACCGAAACGACGAGTAGCCGCCAAAAAGCTCGTCGGCGCCGAGTCCGCTCACCGCAACCTTGAGACCCGCCTCGTGGGCGGCGCGGCTGACCAAGAACGAGTTGAGTCCGTCGATGCTCGGCTGATCCATCGCCGCGAGAAAGGAGTCTTTCGCGGCGAAGAGATCGTGCGGCCCGAGGCGCACGGTCGTGTGCGTGGTCTCGTACCTCTGCGCCATGGCCTCGGCGAGCGGGGCTTCGTCTTGAGGCGTGCCGCGGAGTGCGTCGAATGCGAGCGTGATCGTGCGAATGTCGCGATTCCCGGCGTCGCGCATCAACGCGACGAGCGCGGTTGAGTCGATCCCCGCCGAGAGGAATGCTCCGACCGGCACGTCCGCGACGAGGTGATGACGCACGCTGTCGGCGAGCGCCGCGGCGACCTCACGCTGTACCTCGGCATCGTCGCGCACAGTGGCGGGCTCTCGCACCGCGCGAGCAAACACCTCCGCGACGGAGTGATGGCGCACCGGCGTCGCCGCGCCGCTCGCGTCGAACCATTGGCTCGTCCCCGCTTCGAGAGCGCGCACCGCACGCACCCGCGTGAACGGCTCCGGAACGCTACCGAACACGTAGAACCCAGCGATCCCCGCAGGATCGGGTGCGGGGCTCACGGCTCCTTTCAGCAACGCGGTGACCTGCGACGCGAAGCGCAGCGTGCGTCCGTCGTCCGCGATGTAGAGAGGCTTGATGCCGTAGGGGTCGCGCGCCAAAAAAACCCCGCGCCTTCGCTCGTCCCAGATGGCGAAGGCGTACATCCCCCGGAGCTTCGAGAGCATCGCTTCGCCCTCGGCGGCGTAGAGCGCGAGCAGCACCTCGGTGTCCGAGGTCGAACGAAATGAATGGCCTTTGGCGGTCAGCTCTTCGCGCAGGGCAGCGTGGTTGTAGATCTCGCCGTTGAAGACCACGACCCGCGCGCCGTCCGCGCTCGCCATCGGCTGCGCGCCGCGCTCATTGAGCTCGATGATCGAGAGCCGTCGATGCCCAAGCCCGATGCGCCGCTCATGCCCGAACCACGACCCGTAAGCATCGGGTCCGCGGCTCGCCATCGCATCACGGATCTTCGTGAGCTCGCCTTCGTCGACCGCTTTGCCGGTGACGCGATAAGCGTAGATTCCAGCAATTCCACACACAGAAACGCTCCTTCCTAGATCAGGTGGTCAACAGCCGCCTCTCGCGCGCCGCCAGCTCGACGTCGTTGTCGACCATCTCCCGCACGAGCTCGAGAAACGACGTTTTGGGCTTCCAGCCAAGGGTCTGGTTCGCTTTCGTCGGATCGGCCAGCAGCAAGTCAACCTCGGCTGGTCGAAAGTATTTGGGGTCGACTTCGACGTGCTTCTTTGGATCGAGACCGGCCATCTCGAACGCCAGATTCAAGAACTCGCTGACGGCGTGCGTCTCCCCGGTGCCGATCACGTAGTCGTCGCTCACCGGCTGCTGGAGCATGAGCCACATGGCCTCGACGTAGTCGCGGGCGTGCCCCCAGTCGCGCTTGGCGTCGAGGTTCCCGAGGTAGAGCTTCTCCTGCAACCCATGCTTGATGCGCCCCGCAGCCCGGGTGATTTTTCGGGTGACGAAGGTCTCGCCTCGGCGCGGGCTCTCGTGGTTGAAGAGAATGCCGTTGCACACGAACATTCCAAATGCTTCGCGGTAATTCTGCCCGATGTAGAACGCGTAGGCCTTGGCGCAAGCGTACGGGCTGCGGGGATGAAACGGAGTCGTTTCGCGCTGCGGGATCTCGACGACTTTCCCGTAAAGCTCGCTCGAGCTGGCCTGATACACTTTCGCTGGCAGGCCGCTTCGGCGCACGGCCTCGAGGACGCGCAGGGTTCCAAGGCCCGTGACTTCGCCGGTGTATTCAGGCGTATCGAAGCTCACTCGAACGTGGCTTTGCGCGCCGAGGTTGTAGACTTCGTCGGGCCGCGCTTCAGCGATGATGCTCTGGAGACCGGAGGCATCGCTGAGATCGCCGTGGTGAAGAACGAGGCGTCGCGAAGACTCGTGGGGGTCGGCGTAGAGGTGGTCGATGCGACCGGTGTTGAAGCTGCTCGAGCGACGAATGACGCCGTGAACTTCGTAGCCTTTCTCGAGGAGAAGCTCCGCTAGGTATGAGCCGTCTTGGCCCGTGATCCCTGTGATTAGTGCGCGCTTCATCGCCGAGGAGGTTGCACGCTCACGGCTGTACTGGCAATTGATTCGCGCGCCGCCGTCGCAGGAGGAACGCCGCCGTCAGGAGCGCCGGCCACGCGTACGCGCTCGAGGTCGACCGGCTCGCAGCTGAGCAGGCGTAGACGCACGAGCGCCCAGTCAAATAGTCAGCCTCCGCGGCAGGGGGCGCGGGGTCTCCTCGGCCAGGAAGCTCCGCGCGTTTCCAGAAGACCCCGTCGCTCAAGGCGTCCGCAGACACCAGCCCTCGGCTCTCGGCGTGGGCTCGAACGGCGATAAAATAGCGATGCCCGTCTTCGAGCGTCAGGCCCGCTATCGTGGCTTCGGTCGCGCCGCCGGTCGCGATAAATCCGCCCTCGTTTTTCGAGTCCTGGTGCACGTAGCCACCGCCGTCGATTGGGTCGCGGACCACGGCGACCTCGTAACTTTCAGCACCTTTTACCGCCGTCCACGCAGCGTAAAGCGTGTCTAGCGTCGCTATCGCATCGACGTCAACGTGACTGAGGCCGTGCGGCGGGTCGGTGTCGAGAACCTGTTTCACGGCGGGCAACGCCTCCTGACGGAACGCGTACAAGTAGCCGTCGGCGGCCGAGGCCAGCAGCGCATCGGGCTCGCTTGGCTGGTCCGTGGCGCCGAAGGCAATGGCTCCGACAGGCGCGCCAATATCGTAGGCGAAGCGAAGGAGGCCGGTACACGCCTCGATGCCGTAAACGTGACCGTCTCCCGAGCCGACCACCGCAATGGGTACGCCATCGCCGGCGAGGTCGGCGTGAATAGCGGGCGAGCCGAGCTGGCCCGTCTTCGCGGAGCCCGCGGCCGCGAGGTCGGCGTAACTTTTTCCGTCGGCTAGAATTTGCGTCGTGGCTTGGCCTTGGGCCGGCCCACCGGCGACGGTTCGGGATAACCGTCGCCGGG
>CANMZR010000350.1 GCA_947502375.1 Polyangiaceae bacterium | reverse complement strand
AAGGGACGATCGACTTCGACGCGGTCGCGGCGACGCTCGGTATCCAGAAGGGGATGACCTATCCGCTCGACGTCTTTCACGCCGAGCGCCACACCGTGCAGTCGAACTTTCGCATCGAGACGACCATCGATTGCTTCGTCCCGCCCCCGAAGCCGAACTGATGATCCATCGCTTCGATAGAATCGGGGGACTCGCTGCACTCGAAGCCGACGGGTGCCCCGGCCCTCGAGCTGCCGACATCAGGGCGGCCACCTGACCGTCGTTGAGGACGACCCGATGAGCCAGGCCCCGGGATTCAGCGCCCTCGGCGCGGGCACGGAACAAACGTGGCGGCGGTGCCCGGCGGGAGCAAGGCTAGCCGTGTTACCGTACACGCGATGACAGGTCTGAGGCGGCACAGGTTTGCTCTCGGTTTTGTGCTCGCGCCGACGCTGTTCGGCTGTAGCGCAAGCCCCGCACCCCAGGAGAAAAAGCTCTCGGACGTGTTGACCTGCTCATTCGGGGATGGGCAAGGCGCGCCGTCGACCTGCCTCACGCCGAAGCAGGCTCCGGAGTACTACGTCGAGCAGGCGCAAAAGTACTTCGATACGCTCGACGTGAGCGCCGATCCGAAGAGCATTCCTACTTACTCCGAGCTCTCGGCTCGGTGGGAATGGCCGCCCTGGCTACGTCTCACCGGGTACGGGCGCGCGATGCTGCTCGATACCGCCGCAGTCGTTCGAAAAGACGCGCCCTCCACCATTCCAAAACGAGACTGTCGTGCATTCGCCGAGCAACCGTTCGCGCGCTGCACCGTGTCGTTCGACTATGCCGAGGGCTCGTGCCCGATTTACGAAGAGTTCACCTTCAACGACACGGGTGAGATGACCTTCATCGAGGCGTGGTCCAACCTGCCCGGACTCACCCCAACAAGCGCCGCCGACCCCTGGGCCGAGAGCACCGGGATACACCGACTCTCGACGAGGGTGCCAGGTCTCGGCAAGGCGGACGGGCGCATCGACCCGGCAGGGCCTTGGATGACCGAGGCCGCCAGCCTCGACGCAGAGGTCGCGGACTTCGCGGAGCGCGCGCAGAATTTCTGGCCGACTTGGCTGGCTGAACTCGGCGCCGTCCAAGGGGACGTCTACGCGCTTGGCTGCGGCTGGTAAGGCCATGCGCGCCGGCGCGTCGAACCTGCCAGCCTTTCCCGTGCACGGAGTGTGGAGCGTTCGAGACCTTCGATAATTCGACCACCTCGAATGGAACGGTTTGTAAGACACGGCCAAAACCCTTACACTTGAGCACCGAACTGAATTCGGTGAGATTGGAACCTCGTTTTCAGATGTCTGATGAACTCCGCGCCGGCTTTGAGACCGGGAACCTCAAGCTCGTCCGATGTCTCGGCCATGGTGGCATGGGAACCGTCTGGCTTGCCGAGCACAAGACCCTGCGGATCCGCGTCGCGGTCAAATTTGTCACGGACACGACACTCACAACCGATGCGTTCGCCGTCGAACGGTTTGCGCGTGAAGCCGAACTCCTCGCACGCGTAAAAAGTCCGCACATCGTACAAATTCTCGATCGGTCAATGACCAATTCGGGCACGCCTTACCTCATCATGGAGCTGCTCGAGGGCGAGACGCTTTCACGACACATCGCTCGCAATGGCGGGGCCTCACTCGAGCTTGTGCGACGCATGGTGGAGCAGGTGGGCGACGCGCTAAGTACGGCGCACGCCCTTGGCGTCATCCATCGCGACGTCAAACCGGAGAACATCTTCGTCGCGCGGACGAAGGAAGTCCTTAGCTGCAAGCTCTTCGACTTCGGCGTGGCCAAAGAGCACATGCACGAAAGGCTGGCGGCTATCACCGAGAATGGTTCGATGGTCGGGACGCCCAGCTTCATGAGCCCGGAGCAATTCGCGGGCTCAGGGGTGGTCGACGCCCACGTGGACATGTGGGGACTCGCGGTCGTCACCTACATCTGCCTCACCGGAACCAGACCGTTTGCCGGCCGTGACCTCGTGGAACTCTGCCGCAACGTTTTGAAGAGCAACTACGCGCCGCCGAGCCAACACGCCGCGACGGCGGCAAACGGGACTTCCTCGCTCGTCGACGCATGGTTCAAAAAAGCCTTCGCGCCCCGACGGGAGAATCGCTTTCAGGAGGCGGCGACCATGGTTTCAAGCTTCCTCGCCGCGCTCGCAGACGAGGGAACGGGTGCGCCACGGGACAGTGAGTTTGCTTCGCGGCATCGGGGCGAATGGGAGGCGGGGCATGACCAACCAACGTCTCGGCGCCAGCCCTCGACGCTCACCGTCGGCGCCGAGCAAGCGGGGGAAGAATCCACAAGGAGGCTCGACGCGGTCAACGCCTTCCCGCCGACGAGCCAAGCCGAGACAAGCTTCGATGAGACGGCACGCTCGGTGGGGCGTGGTCGATCGGCTGGCGCACGAGCGCCGCATTACGTCAGCAGGCTGCTCCTTGGAGCGAGCCTCGTCTCCGGGATCTCACTGGGAACGCTGGCGTATTTACGCGTAAAAGATAAGGCGAGGGGGCCAGAAGCCTTTCCCAGTGCAGCCCCGGCCACTGCCGGCAACTCAACGAACCCGAGCCGTTCTGCAGCCACTGGCAACGTGGCGGGGCACGAGGCCGTGCGGTCGAACGGCATGAGCATGCCCCAAGGAGCGACGCCTCGGAAGCCGCCGAACACAACAGCCGACGAGAGCGAGCGAACCGCCATCCACGCGCAGGCGACTGTTCCCATTGACCACCCACCCCAGCGAGGGCGGGTAACGCCAAGCCTCGCGCCCCGCACAGGCCCACGAACGCCGGGCGCGGATCTCGACTATGATCATGGCTTCTAAGGAAAGCTCGCTTACTGCGAATGACGCGCCTCAGCTTTTTCCTTCTCGCCTCGCTCACTCTGAGCGCGACGGCATCGGCTGCTGAAGAGCTGTCGACGGAAGCGCGAGATGAGGCCCGCGTGGACATGGACGAGGGCCACGCGAACTTCAAAGCACGCGATTACAAGGCCGCGCTCGCCGCGTATCGACGCGCCGACAAAATCATGAACGTTCCGACGACCAAGCTCGGAGTCGCTCGCGCGCTCGTGGAGCTTGGCCGGCTGCTCGAAGCTCGCCGGGTCCTGGCGGACTTGCTAAAAGGTTCCGTCACCGAGGGCGAGCCCGCGGCCTTTGTGCGCGCCCGCGACAAAGCCCGCGCGGTCCTCGCGGACCTTGCATCGCGAACGCCCACGCTCAGCATTCGGTTGCCAAAGGACGCACCCGACAACGTGTCGGTGCTCCTCGACGACAGCCGTGTTTCTGAAGCGTCCATCGGTACGCCGAGCCCGCTCGATCCTGGAACGCATGCGGTCGTGGTGACAGCGCCGGGCTTCTCGCCCTTCGCGGCCGAGTTGACCATTCTCGAACGTGCGAATGAGGTGGTCGAAGTGCTTCTCGAGCGCCGCGCTAGCGAGCGCGCAGCCCCCAAAAACGCTGGTGATTCGAGCGACCTAGGGCCGCGAGAGGACTCGACTCCTAAAGGGCCGGACCCGCTGGTCGTCGAACAACCGAAAGCGCACTCGAGTGCGGGGCGAGCCTGGAGTTATGGGAGTCTTAGCCTCGGTATCGGAGGGCTTGTCGCTGGTGGACTGGCAAGCGGCCTCACCTTCGCGCGCGTAAGCGACCTTGAAGCCAATTGCCCCAACCACCGCTGTCCCGAAAGCGCACGTGCATTGCACACCGACATGCAGACGCTCGCAACGATCGCCGATGTGACACTTCCTTTGGGAGCCGCGCTGTTCGGTGCCGGTGCCCTTGGCCTCGGGTTGACCGCGCCCGATACGCACGTAACGAGCGTGCGGTTCGGACCCGGCACGCTGACTGTCCGAGGGGTGTTTTGAGGCGCTGGTACGCGGGCCTCGCCGGACTCTTGTTCGTCGGCTGCGCTCGGCTCGCGGGCGGGAACGAGTTCGAGTTCACCACCACGCTCACCGTCGGCACGAGCACAACGGGCGGGGGAATGTCGACCGTCACGACCGGTGTCGGCGGCTCTGTGAACACGAGCACGAGCGGCATGGGGGGAGCGACCACGAGCAGCAGCAACGCTGCCGGCGGCTCCGTCGGCACAAGCGCAACCGCCACCGCGTCTTCGACGGGAGTCGGCGGCAACTGCGGCAACGACCCCGTCGCTCCGGGTGGAAGTTGCCCCCCTTCCTGCACGAGCTGCGACGGCAATCTCTGCAAAATAACGTGCGATCTCTCCCACTCTTGCGCTGCACAGACGCTCAATTGTCCGGTGGGTTTCAGGTGCGCGGTCGACTGCATCTATGACGACGTGTGCGCGAACACGATGGTGGCCTGCCCGAGCGTCTACGACTGTTCACTGCACTGTGAAGGCGCCGCCGCGTGCAAGGGCGCAACCCTGGCCTGCTCGAGCGACGGCTCCTGCGTCACGAACTGCACCTCGTCGTCAGCGTGTGGGGGGCTCTCGGTGAAGTGCGGCAACGATGCCTGCTCCGCGACCTGCAAAGCCGCCGTCAAACAGCCCACCCTTTCGTGCAACGCTTCATGCCTGTGCACCCCATGCACACCGTGAGGGAGCGACGTGTCCCCCGCGGGCACTACCCATGTGTTAGCGTCTACGAAATGTTTTCAACGCCCCCAATGAGACGCTACTCAGCAGCCCTTCTTGGCTTGTTTTTCATTGGCTGCGCGGCAGGCGCGACCACGAACGACGTGGGCGCCAACGCTGGCGCGACGACGGGCGTTGGCGGCTCGACGACCGGGAGTCAGGCGACCACGACGGCCACGAGCGCGGACGTGACCGTCGGCGTCGGAAGCGGCGGGGGTGGCAGTAGCGGCGGCGACTGCAGCATCGAAGCCGGGGACATCTACGTCATCTCGAAGGAAACCGACCTCTATCGCTTCGACCCAAGCGCGCTCGCCTTTAGCAAGGTTGGCGCACTCACCTGCCCCCAAGGCGGCGGCACCGCGACGCCATTTTCCATGTCGGTGGATCGCAAGGGGACGGCGTGGATTCTCTACAACGATGGCCGACTCTATCGAGCGTCGACCATGGACGCGTCCTGTTCCGCAACCGCGTTCGTACCGAACCAAGAGGGCTTCAAGAAATTTGGCATGGGGTTCGTCGCGAATGCGCCGGGCAGCAACGAGGAGACGCTCTTCGTCGCCAAGGAGCTTGGACTCGGGTCGATCGACACCGCCACCCTCAAGGTGAGTCCTCATGGAAGTTTCGGCTTCTCGGCCGCCGCGGAGCTCACGGGCACCGGCCAGGGTGACCTGTTCGGTTTCTTTTTTGGGTTTCCGCCAACCATCGCGAAACTGGATAA
>CANMZR010000349.1 GCA_947502375.1 Polyangiaceae bacterium | reverse complement strand
TCGTCGCTTACACGATCTTGCCATTCGGCGGCGCTTCCGCTCAGGCGACTTCCGCGAGCTTGCTCTTCCCCACGAGCGCGTGGGACACAAACTACGTTGCGGTAAGCCCTTTTCCGAAGGCGCAGACCTTCGGCCCCGCGGTTCCGTCGATCGACATTCTCGCGAAAGAGAACGACACGAAGGTGACCCTCTTGCCCAGCGTTGCGATCGTGGGCGGTGGGGGGATCGCAGCGACGCCCGCGAATCAGCCGCTCGTCTATACGTTGCAAGCCGGTCAATACCTGCAGATTGCGCAACCGCAGGAACTCACGGGGGCCCCGATTGAATCGGACAAACCCGTCGGCGTTTGGGGCGCGGCGAGCTGCCTCAGCGTGCCCGTGGACGTGCCCTTCTGCGACACGGCACACCAGCAAATTGCGCCAGTTCGTGCGCTCGGCAGCCGCTACGCGATGGTGCGCCACAAGAATCGCGCGGCGGCGATGGGCAAAGAGGAAACGCCACCCTGGCGGCTCGTAGGCGCGGTCGCTGACACCGTCCTCACGTGGAAGCCGGCCCCGCCCGCGGGTGCTCCACTCACCTTGAAAAGCGGGGAGATTGCGATGTTCGAAGGCGCGGGTCCCTACGAGGTCTCGAGCCAGGATGGCGACCACCCATTCTACGTGGGGCAATATATGACGGGTTCGGCGACTTTCGGTGCGCACGAGGGCGATCCCGAGTGGGTGAACGTTGTTCCCGTCGAGCAATATCTGGACTCTTACGTGTTCTTTGCCGACCCGACCTATTCGGAGACGAGTCTCGTCGTCGTCCGGAGCAAGAGTCCCGTGACGGACCAATTCGAGCCCGTGAATCTCGACTGCGCCGGTCCGATAGCGGGGTGGCAAGCTCTCGGCGACGCTCTCGAGTACACCCGCGTTGACCTCGTCACCGGCGCTTTCGCCGCCGTCGGCAACTGCTCCAATGGTCGGCGCGAGATGAAGAGCAGCGCGCAATTTGGCGTTACCGTATGGGGTTGGGGTACGCTGGGCGTGGTACCGAGCACCCACGACGTCTCCTATGCGTATCCCGCGGGAGCGAGCGTTCACGCTATCAACCAGGTTTTCGTTCCGCCTACCCCGAAGTGAGCTCTCGATGGGCTCGAGCAACAGCTCCGCGAGCTCTCCGCGAGAAACGGGCATCCGGTGAATCATGATGCGCTTTTGGACACTCTTAGTGACGGCGGTTACCGGGGCGCTTGCGCTCGCGTTTTTTTCTCCAGGGTGTGCGGATCCCTGCGGAAATCTCGCTGAAGTTTGCGCTCGGTGCGGTGACATCGGCTATCGGGAGAGCTGCGAATTGTCGGTCGCTCGCGGCAGCGGTTCGGTCTGCGCCGGACAGCTCTCGACGTTTTCGGCTTTTTGCACCGCGAGCGGCGAAGGTGGTGCGGGTGGCTCGGGCACGGACCCGTCAGCGGGCTGCATTCCGAGCGAACTCAAGTGCCTTTCTCAGTGTGTGAACCCCAAGGCCAATTCCAGCTTCTGCGGCTCCTGCAACACGCAGTGCAAAGAAGGTGAACTCTGTGGCGCGGGTCAGTGTTTCAAGGCCGACACGTGTCCGGTTACGTTGCCCGATAAGAATGAGCATGGGGGCTGCACCGACCAAAACAGCGACCCGACCTGTTGCGGCGCGGCCTGTTCCCGGTGCGGCGCGACCCTGGCTTGCGTGAAAGGGTTCTGCGCCCCGGCGGACACGTGCGTCGGCCAAGTGTGCTCTGGCGCCTGCACCAGCACGTTCACCGACCCGCTGAATTGCGGCAAGTGTGGCGGCGGCTGCACGCCTGGCGAGGTGTGTTCAGCCGGGCTCTGTGCCGCAACGTGCGGCGGGAGCCTGACGCAGTGCTGTGGCAAGTGCGTCGATGTCTCCTCGAATGGTCCGAACTGTGGCGGCTGCGCACCGGGTTGTCCCGAGGCCGCAAGTGCTGGCACAGGCGGTGCGAGTCAACAGGCGTCGCTCTGTCCGCAGGGTCATCAAGCCTGTGGCGCCGCGGAGCCACTCTGTTCGTCCTGCGCGTGTGCGAGCACGACCAAGTGCGTGGAGCTCGACAAGAAGACCGTCTGCGGCGAATCGTGCGTGGATATCACGTCCGAACCCGGTTTTTGCGGTTCGTGCACCAATGCGTGCGGACCCGGAGAAAACTGCTCCGCCGGCGCGTGCTTGAGCGGAAATTGCCCGACGGGTCGAACCGCCTGTTCCGGCGGCTGCGTGGCCTTGCAGAGTGATGCCGCCAACTGTGGCAGTTGTGGGCACCTGTGCCAGAGCGGTAGCGTTTGCGATGGCGGGACCTGCGCCGAGAGCTGCACGCTACCTCGTCAACCCTGCGGTCTCTCGTGCGTGGATGTCTCGAAGGACGCGAACAACTGCGGAAAATGTGGTGCGGTCTGCGCGGCTGGCGAGGTGTGTACCCCGACTCAAGATGGCGCGGGAAGCTGCGTCAACACGTGCCCTTCGGGACTCACGAATTGTGGCGGCGCGTGCGTTGACCTCACTCAGGACTTTGACCACTGCGGCGCTTGCGGCAACATTTGTAATGACGACAGCGTGTGCACCGCGGACAGTTGCGCGCTCGGAAAGAATGGGGCGACCTGCAAAAACGAGTCGGGCGCGTCCCTTTGCGGCCCCGCTATGGACGATTGCACCGAGCGAAAGTGCGATCCGAAACTGGGCTGCGTCAGCACGTTGCTGGGGCCTGGAGCCATCGCAGCGGGCTGCTTGAACAATCCAGACGTCAAGAAGCCCCCGGGCTGGTCGTCCGACGATGTCAAAAATATGCAGCTTCAATGCTTGTGGTGCGACAAGACCAAACAAGGAGCAGCCGCGTGCGCGTTCGGCGACCGCGTAGACGCGTTTGATTGCACGGTCGATACCTGTGCGAAGGATCGCCAAGCTGCGCCGTCTCATCTCGCCGACGATACCGTGTGCGCGGCGCAACTGAAGGGCAGCATTTGCTGCCCTAAATTGGCTGGTCCGTCGAGCGGTTGTGGGACCACGCTCTCCTGCGGTCCGTGAGCCGTTCGTCGTGTTGAAGAGCTACATTACGCCGGCCGGTGCCGCGAAGCTGACGGCGGAGTTGCGGCGACTCTTCGAGATCGAACGTCCAAAAACCGTGGCCGAGGTCGCGACGGCTGCGGCGCACGGTGACCGAAGCGAGAACGCCGAGTACAAATACGGAAAGCTGCGCCTCAAAGACATCGATCGACGCCTTCACTTCTTACAAAAACGCCTCGATTCCGTGGAGGTCGTGGACCCGAAGACCCAGTCCGGGAGCGTCGTGTTCTTTGGCGCCACCGTGGAAGTCGAGGATCGAGATGGCAAGCGCAGTCGCTACCAACTGGTGGGCGAGGACGAGTCGGCTCCCGAGCACGGTCGCGTTAGCTACCTCTCGCCGCTCGGTCGCGCACTCTTACGGCGTAAGGTCGGGGACCTCGTGGTTCTCAGCCGCCCGGCGGGCGATATCGAACTCGAGCTCGTGGCCATTTTCTACGGCGAGTCCGTTGGCCCGCAGTAGGAGGTCAGCGTATCCAACCCTGCGCTTTACGACTATCGTCCCACCCGTGTCCGGTGCCGCGATTGGGTCAAAACGAATCGTTGGCGTCTATGTTCGCCTGCTTCCGGCTGAGCTCCGGCATCTGCAAGAGCATCCAGATGCGCTCCTCAACTACGACCTTCGGGGGCCGTTAAAAGACGGGCGTGCCCTCGATCTCGGCCGGGCATGGGAATCGCTCGCGGTACTTGTCGATGGCGGCGTGCGGCTGCCTGAGCGTGGTCCCACGCTCGGCCAGCTAGCGTTACCGGACTGCGACCATCGCGCGGCGTGGAGCTGTGTGGAAGCGGCGGGGGTCGTGACGTTTGCGGAAGTCCTCGCCACAACTTGCCGACAATTCGCTAAGCTTTATGGGGTCGACGGCGAAGATACGGACCCGTATTTGTCGGACGGAAGAACCGGTGGTTACCGTGGAAATCAGGATTATTTGATAAAGAAACTCGAACAGCTTTCGATCCACTACCAAACGGCCGTAGCGCGTGGTGAAGCGATGCTCGTGCGGATTGGGGAGAGCCTTTGAGCTCGCTCGAGGGAAGCGAATGCCAAGCGTTCTCTTGATCCACTGGGACAAAGACGGCCTCGAAGAGCGGGCCGAACGGCTCGAACGCGCCGGTTACGATGTTGCGCTCTGCGCCAAGGACGGCAGTGCGGCGTTTCGAGCCGTGGGTGCCGCGGCCCCGCAGGCGGTCGTCATCGACTTGAGCCGACAGCCCTCACACGGAAAACGTCTCGCCCTTGCGCTCCTCGAAAAGAAGACCACACGGCATATTCCAATCGTGTTCGTCGATGGCACGGACGAGGCCGTTTTATCCGTGAAAGCAGGGGTGCCGGAAGCGGTTTACGCGAGCTGGCGCGCCATCGGTCCCGCGGTGAAAAAGGCCATCGCCGCCGCGTCGAAGCCTGCCTGAGACCGAACGATGCCAGGCCTGGCGTTGCTCGAGCCGTCCTTCGTTCGTGAGCTCGAACTCTTGCGGCGCCGGTTGGCGGTGAGGGCACGCTCGGGTGGCCCGGGAGAGCACATAGCGAAGCGTCGCGGAGGCTCGGCGGAGTTCCACGAGCATCGCCCCTATGCCCCTGGAGACGATCTGCGAAGCCTCGATTGGGCGGCGTACGCGCGCTCCGGTGAACCCGTCCTCAAGGTGTTTCGCTCCGAAGAAGATGTCGTCGCCCGGCTCGTTTGCGACACCTCGGCTTCGCTCGAGTTCGGCGAGCCAAAGAAGCTCGACGTGGCTCGTCGTTTGGCCGCCGCGCTCGGCTACATGACCCTCGCGGGTGGCGAGCGTGCGCAGTTGGTCGTCGCCGGCGCGGGGCAGGCCCACGAGCTCCCGCCGATCCGCGGGCGCCAGGGGCTTCCAACTCTATGGCGTCAACTCGAGACGCTGCCGGTGGGCGGTTTGACGGATCTTGCGCGCTCGATTGAGGGCGTGGTCTTGCGCGGTGGGCGCCCCGGTTGGCTCGTGGTCTTCAGCGATTTTTTCGATGCGGGACCTTGGCGCGCGGCTCTCTCGCGTGCGGTAGCTGCAGGGCACGAAGTGAGTTTGGTCCAAGTTTTGTCAGCCGAAGACGTCGCGCCGTCCTTCGAGGGGGACGTGGCACTCGAGGACTCCGAGACGGGTGAAGTCGTCGAGCTCGTGATGGACGCGACCGTCGCCGACGCTTATCTGCGGCGGTTCGCTGCTCTGTGCGAAGAACTCCGAACGTGGGCTCGCCGCCATGGCGCGACGTATGTGCGAACCCGCAGCGACGAGCGACTCGAGCC
>CANMZR010000348.1 GCA_947502375.1 Polyangiaceae bacterium | reverse complement strand
CGCCGTCAGCGCCCGCCGAGCCGTCAGCGCCCGCCGAGTCGTCAGCGCCCGCCGAGCCGTCACCATCGGCCACGCCTGCCGCGCAGCCGCCGGCCGCGAAGAAGTGAAGCGAGCGAGGCCCGTTGACCCGGCGCGTCGCCGTTGTACGGTGCGCCCGTGATCCGGACTGCGGTTCTCTCTGTCGTTGTCTTCGTCACTCTGACGGAGCCGTCTTTTGCTCACGATTCGGCCCCGAGCAGCCGTGCGAGCGGGGTCGCGTCGCGGAGTGGCGAGGGGGCGACACTCGGGCGTTGCCTTCAGCTCGCCGAACAAAATCACCCGAATTTGCTGGCTGAACGTGCGCGACTCGCCAGAACGCGCGCGCAGTTGACAGAAGCGCATGTGGCGCCCTTCAGTCAGTTTCGGGCGACCGGCGGCTTCGGCATTGCGCCCACCGTGCGCGGCGATGGCGTCTTCAGTCCGAACACGGACCAATCCTTGACCAGTCACGTCGGAACGGCGTGGCGCTTCGATGTGTCCGGCGTGGTTCCGCTCTGGACCTTCGGGAAGATAACGAACCTTTGGGATGCGGCAGAGGGCGCGGTCCACGTGGGGGAGCAACAGCTGCAGGCCACTCGTGATGATATCCGCTTTGACGTTCGCAAAGCGTATTATGGGCTTTTGCTCGCGCGGGACGCACTCGAACTCTTGAGCGACGCGCAGAGTCAACTCGACGAAGCGGCGGGCAAACTCGAAAAAGAGGTCGATGCCGAAGAGGGTGATCCGGTCGACCTTCTCAAATTGCAGACCTATCTGGCCGAGCTGCAAGCGCGCCTGTCGGAGGCGCAGAAATACGAGAAGGTGGCCTCGGCGGGCTTGCGTTTTTACACCGGAGCCGCCGACCTCACTGTGAAGCAGGTCTCGCTCGACGTTGCCACCCACCGTCTTGGCCCGCTCGGCGTCTACCTCACGGCCGCCCGAGTCCATCGTCCCGAGGTTCTCATGGCCCACGCCGGGCTGCAGGCGCGGGAAGCTCAGGTGCGTCTCGCGCAGGCGCAGTTGTTTCCGGACTTCGGCTTGGGCATGTCGTTCGGAGCGAGTTATGCGCCCGAGGTCGCGAATCAGATCAATCCGTTCGTGTCCGATCCCGGCAACTACTTTCGTTACGGTCTGGGCCTCGTATTTCAGTGGAATCTCGACTTCCCGGCCGCGCATGCGCGGGTGCTACAGGCGCAAGCGCAGCTCGAGGAAATGGTGGCGCTCGATCGCAAAGCTCTCGGGGGAGTCGCCGCCGAGGTGGAGTCCGCCCACGCGGATGCGGTCGATTGGCGCAAGCGCCTCGATGCTTTCAATAAATCTGAAAAATACGCCCGAAAATGGCTTATTACGGTGCAACAATCGATCGACGTCGGCACGTCCGAGGAAAAGGAACTCCTCGATCCGGCGCGGCGCTGGGCCGAGCTCCGGTACAGCCGTTTGAACGCGACGATGGAATACAACCTCGCGCTCGCCAAGCTCGCACGCGTGACGGGCTGGGATGCCATTGCGCCCCGTGGTCTCTGAGCGACTGCCCCAGGGTTGAACGCTGGCCACTTGCGGGCTAAGGTCTCGCCGCCCATGACATTGTCGAAGCGAGCCTCCGAAACCCCGTTCCTCGGGCTCCTCGCGGCCACGGCGGCGAGTCTCGTCCTTGCACTTCAAGTGATTTTTTTGAAGGCGCCGACCGAGGCGACGATGGGGATCGTTCAGAAGATATTCTACTTCCACGTGCCCGCCGCGTACGGCATGTATCTCGGCGCATTCGTGTGTTTTCTAGGCTCGGCCGCCTATCTGGCGCGCGGCACGGCCGGTTCGGACGCGCTTGCGAGGGCAGGGGCCGAGGTTGCGGTGACGATGGGCCTGATGGTTCTCATCACGGGGCCGCTGTGGGCCGCCAAGGCTTGGGGGCGCTACTGGACGTGGGACCCACGGCTGACCACGTCGCTGCTGAGCGTCCTCGTGTACGTGGCGTACGTGGTCCTGCGAGCCTTCACGGGCGATGGCGAGGCCGAGCGAAAGTTCGCCGCTGCGCTCGGCGTGCTGGGTGCCGCCAACATTCCGATCATCCACTACGCGGTAAAAAAGTGGGGCGGGCAACACCCGCAGGTGATCTCGAACGGTGGCGGCGGTCTCCGTCATCCCGACATGAAACTCGCACTCACGCTTGGTTTTCTCACCTTTACGCTGCTCGCACTCGCGTTGGTGTGGCAGCGCATGCGGCTTCACCTCCTGGTGGGTCGAGTCGACGCACTGGAACAAGAGGCCGTCGAGCTTGGCCTCGCAGGAGATGGCTGACATGGGCGACGCACAATTGACCACGCAAGTTCTCGCGCCCGAGGCGCCTTGGGTCGTGATCGTTCCCGCCGCTCCGCCGACGACCCCGAGCGTCGCTCTACCCGTGGGTACGGCTGCACCCGTGGGCACGACGGGGAGTGCCGTGCCGGAATCGCCGGTCGCCCGAACGACCGAGTTCCGCGCGGTCGAGGGCGGGAACGAGATGCAGAGCGGAACGGCACTGATGACCGAGGCGTACGCTGCCATCTGGCTCTGCACCTTCGCGCTCGTCCTCGCCGGCGTGCGTAAGATGAAGAAGCTCGAGGCCCGGCTCGAAGGGTTGGCCGACGAAATCGCAAGAGCGCGCGAGCGCGACGCAAAGCCGAGGAGCTGAGCGTGCCCGACTTCGGTGCAATGACTCCGCAGCACGTCATCTACCTGCCGACGGTGGCAATGCTAGGCCTGATCACCGGCTATATTTTGGGCTCGCGCGCCGTGCGAGCGGAGTTCGAACGTCGCCGCAAACGTCTCAAGGAGTAACCCAGAATATGCTCGATTTTTCCATGTCCGAGGAGCACCAGCAGCTCATTCAAATGGCTCGTCGCTTTGCCGCCGAGCGCATCATTCCCGTCGCGGCTGAATGCGATCGTGATTCGAAGTTCCCGATGGACGTGTTTCGCGCGGCCTGGGAACTCGGCCTCGTCAACGTGCCGGTGCCCGCGGATTACGGCGGGACGGGCATGGGCGAGCTCGAGAACGCGATGGTCACCGAAGAGCTGGCATACGGCTGCTCGGGGATCACGACCAGCATTCTCGCGAACGGTCTCGCGCTCACGCCGATCAAGCTTGCTGGCAATGAAGACCAGAAGAAAAAATATCTCGGCATGTTGACCGCCGAGCCGATCCTCGCCGCCTACGCGACCACCGAGCCGGGCGCCGGCAGTGACGTCGCCGGTATGAAGACGACCTTTCGCCAGGTCGGTGATGACTTCGTCCTGAACGGTCAGAAGTGCTGGATCACCAACGCTTCGTATGCACGCTGGTACGTGGTCTTCGCCACCTCGAACCCCGATTCGCGCCACAAAGGGATCGCCGCGTTCATCGTGGACCGCGATACGCCCGGTCTGACGGTCGGCAAGAAGGAAGACAAGCTGGGTCAGCGAGCGAGTGATACGTCGCAACTATTTTTCGAGGACGTGAAGCTCCCGAAAGCCCAGTTGCTTGCGCCGGAAGGCAAGGGCTTCAAGCTCGCGATGGAGACCTTCAACCAGACGCGCCCTGACATCGGTGCGATGGCGACCGGGCTGATGCGCCGCTGTCTCGATGAGTGCGTCAAGTATGCCAAGGAACGAGAGACCTTCGGCCGTCCGATTGCCGAGCATCAGATGGTTCAGGCGATGCTCGCCGACATGGCCGTCCGTGCCGAGGGGACGCGTCTTCTTTATCAGAAGGCGGCCTGGAACCTCGACCACGGCGTCCGTGATCCGATTGTATCCAGCTTCGCGAAAGTTTACGGCGCAGACAGTGCCATGGCGACGGCGACCGATGCGGTGCAGGTCTTCGGGGGCAACGGCTACGTGAAAGAATACCCGGTCGAGAAGTTATTTCGGGATGCGAAACTCCTGCAAATCTACGAGGGGACAAGCCAGATCCAGCGGGTCGTCATCGCCAAGAGCGTGCTCGCGGGCTGAGCGTCTTTCGCGCTGAGGGACGCCCGTCGCCGGCTCCGGTTCGGCTTCGGCGTGCGACGTTGCCTGAAGCATCACCAGGGTGTAAACCAAGCGCGCCATGGAGATGTCCTTCACCCCAGAGCAACTCGCCTTCCGTCAGGAAGTAACGAGTTGGGTTTCCGCCAATATGCCCGCCGCGATCAAGGAAAAGGCGGCAGTGGATGCTTACTTCAGCCACGCCGAAGGGATGGAATGGCACAAAGTTCTGTTTCACAAAGGCTGGGTTGCACCCCATTGGCCCGCCGCGTTCGGCGGTCCCGGGCTCGACGCGACGAGCCGCTTCATCCTCACCGAGGAGTTGGAGCTTCTGGGTACGCCGTGGCTCTCGCCGTTCGGACTCGTGATGGTCGGACCGCTCATCATGCAGTTCGGCAACCAGGCGCAACAAGAGCGCTACTTGCCAAAGATTTTGAGTGGTGAAGAGGTCTGGTGCCAGGGCTACTCGGAGCCGAATTCGGGCAGTGATCTGGCCTCGTTGAAGCTCACCGCCGAGGATGACGGCAACGGCAACTTCATCTTGAACGGACAGAAAACCTGGACGACCTACGCACAGCATGCGGATTGGATCTTTCTGCTCGCGCGCACCGATCCGAAGG
The DNA here is from genome assembly GCA_947502375.1 of Polyangiaceae bacterium. GTDB lineage: Bacteria > Myxococcota_A > Polyangia > Polyangiales > Polyangiaceae > SYFR01. The sequence continues at coordinate 772 of CANMZR010000348.1, read as the reverse complement.
CGAAAAAGCAGGCGGGCATCAGCTTCATCCTCTGCCCCATGAAGTCGCCTGGCGTGACCGTGCGGCCCACCCTGACGACCGGCGGCACGCCCGCTTTTTGTGACACGTTCTTCGAGAACGTCGTGGTGCCGAAAGAGAATCTCGTCGGGCCACTGAACGGCGGCTGGACGCTGGCAAAGGCACTCCTTGGTCACGAGCGTACCCTCATCGCGGCGGTGGGTTCATCTTCGCGCGCGCTTGCGCGGATCAAGCGGATCGCAGCGGGAACCTTCGTCGGCAGTCACTCGCTGCTCGAAGAGCCCGCGTTCCTTGGAAAGATAGCGCGCCTCGAGGTCAAACTTGAAGCACTTCGCATGACGAATTACCGCACTCTCGCAGGTGCTCAGGGCGGCCATGCTCCGGGGCCGGAATCGTCGATTCTCAAAGTCCGCGGCTCCGAGATAAACCAGCAGTGCTTTGAGCTCGCGATGGAGCTGATGGGGCACGATTCCCTCGAGTGGTTCAACGAGCCGGGAACGGTCCCAGCGCTCGAACAGTGGGTGCCGTCTTCGTTCAATTACACCCGCGCGACGACCATCTACGGCGGCTCGAACGAGATCCAAAGAAACATCATCGCGAAGCTGATTCTAGGGCTTCCGAGCGTCTGAGTACCGAACGGAAAACATCATGGATTTCGAGCTATCCGCTGACCAAATAACGGTCGTTGACACCTGCTCGAGCTTCGTCAGAAACCTCATCGCGAAGCTTCATCTAGGGCTTCCGAGCGTCTGAG
>CANMZR010000347.1 GCA_947502375.1 Polyangiaceae bacterium | reverse complement strand
CCTACGGCCTTCGACGGTGACCCATCGGTTGCAGGCTCGCCCTTGCAAGCGGCCGTGCCCCCGAAAAGGAGCACGAGGCCGGCGAAAAGAAAACACGAGGAGGCAAGACGCGAGCGGGGAAGGAAACGGACGGTGTTCATGATGCAATCCACAGCGAACGGGGCTCAATGAATCGAAACGCCGCCGGGGCGCGCGAGCTTACACGAGACCGCCACCTGGCTATACTCCGCGGCATGAGGCTCGTTAAGATCGCGGTTGCGTCCGTCAACTCCACGGTCGGCGCCGTCACCTCGAACGTGGACCGGTGCGTTGCGTTCGCCCGTGAGATGGCCGCTGCGAAGGTGACGTTGGCGGTTTTTCCGGAGCAAGTGGTCGGCGGCTACCCCGCCGAGGATCTGGTTCAATGGCGCGGCTTCGTGGCGAGCCAGCGCCGCGAGCTCGAGCGGTTTGCCGCTGAAACGGCCGACTGCCGAACGGTCTACGCGCTCGGACTCACGGTCGGGCACGGCGGAGACCTCTACAACGCGGCGGCCCTCGTGCACCGCGGGAAAGTTCTGCTCTTCACGGCGAAGGAAAAGCTGCCGACCTACAACATTTTTTACGAAGCGCGGACGTTCTCGGCGGGGCTGCCGCACATGCTCATCGATGCCGACGGCGTGCCGCTTGCGGACGCGCTTGCAGCCTTTGACTTCGGTACGGTCGCGCTCGAAATCTGCGAAGACAGCTGGTCCCCCGAGGGTCCAATGCGACGGCGCTGCTACTCGGGTGCCGAGGTCGTCCTGAATTTATCGGCGTCGCCTTTTCGGGCGGGGATCGTCGCAACTCGCCGCGAAATGCTGGCTACGCGCGCGTCGGACAACCAATGCACGATCGTTTATGCAAACCTCGTGGGCGGCAACGATGGCCTCGTTTTCGACGGCGGCGGCTTCGTCAACCAGAACGGCCGCCCGATGCTCGAGGCGAAACGATTTCACGAGGGGTGGGAGGCGACGGTGGTCGATCTCGATCGCACCGAACGATGCCGACGTGAGGCGAGCACCTGGCGCACCGATGCGGAGAACTTTCGCGCCGTCGAGCGCACCGTGCCGACACGACGCTTTGACACCCAAACCGCCGACCGCTCGCAGCTCCGTTACCCGTTGCCCCACGGCTACCAGCCTCCAAAGGGCGTCGGGGGACACAGCGACTCGGGCAATTACCCAAGCTTTTTCCTGCCCCAACAGGGCGCTATCACCGTGTCACCACGCGACGCACTGCTCGATGAGTTCTTCGAGGCACTCGCCCTCGGGGTCGCGGATTACTTTCGGAAAACGGGCGCATTCGACAAGCTCGGCCTTGCGCTCTCGGGCGGCCGAGACAGCTGCCTCTGCGCGCTCATCGCGTGGCGCGCGGTCGGTGTGATCCATCCCGAGCTTGTCGGTGCCGCGTTCCGAGCCAAGGTCGGCGAACTCTTGCACACGTTCTACATGCCTTCGCGCTACTCGACAGAGGGCACCCGCATCGCGAGCGAGCGGCTCGTCGAGGACCTTGGTGCAAGCTACGCGAGCTTTTCCATCGACGACGCCTTCGAGACGGAGCTGCACGTTACCCGCGCCATGCTGGCCGACGAGCCGCCAACGCCGATCACCGAGCAAAACATCCAGGCGCGAATTCGCGGCACGCGGATGTGGAACTGGGCCAACACGAGCCGCGCCCTCTTTCTCCAAACTGGCAACATGAGTGAGAAGGCGGTCGGCTACACGACGGTCGGCGGCGACCTCGAGGGTTGCCTCAGCGTCATCGCCAACCTTCCAAAGACGGTGGTGGTGGCGATGCTCGAGCGCCTCTACCGACGCCATGAATTTGAGGGGATCCGGGCTGTACTCGCAACGATGGCCGGACCCGAGTTGGCGCCAGAACAGTCGGGTGAGGCGGAGCTGATGCCTTTCAGCGTGCTCGACGCTTGTCTCTTTCTATACGCGGGCGAAAAAATGTCCGAAGACGAGGTCGCCAGCGTCCTGCCGGAGCTGTTCCCGGATATCTCGGCAGAGCGGCTCGAGGGCTGGGCCCGTCAATTTAGCAAACTTTTCACGCGCTCGATCTTCAAGTGGGTGCAGGCGCCGCTGGCCATCCACGTAGGCTCGCTCGATCTCGATCGGGAGCGCGCTCTGCAACTGCCCGTCGTGCAGCGCACCGAGTGGCGCTGACAGCGACAAGCGCCGCTCGGCTGCGCACGTTTTTTGGTGGATGGTCTCTGGCGTCCCCCCGGAAACTGGCCGAAACGGCACTACAAGCGCCGTTTTTTTCTAGCGAGTAGAATTTCCGCGGCTGTGAGAGCGCGTCCGGTTGCGTCGAAGCGTTCCTCGCTCGGCGCTTCAACTGGGCTCGGCGTTTCAACGGGAACCGGCGCAGCTCCCGGCACGGGTTCCCCTGGCGCAGACGCGAGGTCCGAGGCCACGGACGCACGGCGGCGAGCGCGCGCTGTTTGGGCTGGCGCCGGCAATTCGATGTGCCTTCGCCGCCGCCAGCGGCTCATGAACGAGGCCCCAATGTCATCGATGAGTGCCAGGCGACGTGCGGCAACGGCAGCGAGCCATGCGAGGGCTGCGAAGCCGAGCAAACGCGAGGTCACGTCCTCATAAAGAAAACGACGCGCACCACGATCATCGAAGATGCCGGCGAGCGTGTCGCGCTCCTTGCCACCAGTGAATTGCGCCAGCCGCGTAAGAAAACCCCGGTCGCTGCCGGTGGGGCGCAATTCATCCCCTTGACTCAGGACGGCGCCCGCCATTCCGACGGCACTGCCATCCAGCTCGTCCAGCGCCGTCGCGATGTAAGCGCCCGGTGCGGCCAACGGCAGCAACGCGCGGTAGGTACCCGAACCATGGGCCTCGAGTGGCACCTCTCGCGCAAATCCTGAAGGCCCGTGGACCATCGCCTTCAGCCGTCGAAACGAGCTCGAGCGCCCGTCATCATCGATGACGGTTGCGCGCAGGTCGAGCTGCCCTGCGACCACCTCACTCTCGAACCGCACGCGACGGTCATCCTCGTGCCGAGCAAGGTGTCGGGCGAGCTGCGCGACGAGCCTGGCGGCACCCTGCCAGCCGGTCCACGCGCCACCCCACCGGCTCTTGAGGTCGCTCGTGAACACTGCACTGTGACCGACCCCCACTTGCCAGTGCGACAGAATGGGGTCGTGGTCGGGCCCGCTGAGAATGACCTCGGCGCGGGGCTTCGCAATGGTGACGACATAGCCACCAAGCAACGGTGCAGCCTCGACGTCGATCCCTTGCAACACCGAATGATTCGAGGCGCGAGCGACACGGAAGGGCTCTTCGACCAGCGCCGAGTGCGACGCCAGAATGGTCTCTTGCGTGAAGACGGACGGCAGTCGATTGGCGTCTTCGATGAGGTAAAACCGGCCTTTTCCAAGACGAGCCAGGATTTCGCAGTCGGCGACGTCGGACCCTTTTCCGAGTGCGACGACGCTGGTCGTGATGCCGCGGCGCTCGGCCTCCGCAACGGTCGCCTTGAGCCCAGGGGTGATGTTCTCGGCGTCGGCACCATCCGCGAAAAGCAGGACGTGCTTCAACTGGACCGTGACCTTTTCGAGCGCGGCATAGGCGTCGACCAAGCCCACTTCAACATCGATTCCGCCGCCACCCGCGCCCATTTTTCGAATGGCATCGGCGAGCCTACTTGAGTCCACGACGGGGCCGAGCGGGACTGTCCAGTGGCTCAACGTATCCACGTGATCGACACCGAGCATGTCGCCCGCGCCGAGCAACGCGGCGGACCGAGCAGCAGCCTCGTTGGCGAGCTCGAGCTTCGTACGCGCGCCGACTCTTGCCGTCATCGAGCCTGAGATATCGATGGCGATCACCTCTGCAAGACTCGCCCGGCGGCGGTCTTGCTTGAGATCGAAGGACACCGGAGAGAGCTCTTCGATCGGCGTGCCCGAATAGCCACCTGGACCGAAACTGCGATCTCCGCCCAGCAAGAGGAGTCCGCCGCCGAGGTCGCGCACATAGGCTGCCAGCGCGTCGAGTTGCGGGCCCGCGAGCACGGACGCCGCGATGTCACCGAGCACGATGAGATCGTAGGCTGCCATGCCTGCGACGTCGGTCGGAACCGCGGTGGCCCCACCCTCTTCGACCTCGAATTCTGCTGCCCGCAGAGCACTTGCGACGAAGGCCGTCTTACCGACATCCCCGTCGAGGACGAGCGCGCGCGCTTTGCCCCGCACGCGAACGAAAGCCGCTGCGGCGTTGTCTTCCGCGCACTCGTCCACAGCGGGATCGAGCGCGGTCAATTCCACGTCGAACCGATGCATTCCGGGCCCGGGTGAAGGCTCGGAAAGAGACAGGACGTTCTCGCCCACTTCAACCTGCACGCTCACGCGGCGAACGAGCGCGCCATCACGGCGGATCCGCAGCTCGACCTCGGTTGCAGCGGGCGATGCGACGACCAGCCGGAGGCGAACAGGCTCGGCTTCGTTCACGGTCGTCGGCAGTCGCAGCGACGCCAAGCGGACATCTTTCAGCTCGCGCTGCTCGAGCGTCACCACATCGACGGGGACCCCGCTCGTCAGCGCAACGCCGGCCGCCGACAGGGCATCGCCGCGGGTCGCAACGCCATCCGACATGAGCACGATTCGCCCGGCCGAGTCGGCAGGCAGGTCGGCGAGGGCACGACGAATGCCAGCCGCCACGTCCGACGCGTCGCGAGCAACCTCGATTCGTTGAGGCGTTGACGGCGCGCTCCGCAGCCTCGGCAATTCCTCACTCGCTGAGTCCCCGGCGAACACGACGCGCCCGACGCGATCCTCGGGCCGCATGCTCCATTCGGCCGTTGCGAGCTCGCGGAGAATACGCTCTTCACCGTGGGGGACGAGGTCGATGGACCGACTGCGGTCGATGAGAACGACGACCGTCATGCGGTCAAGTGGCAGACCGACCTCGGGAACCATCGCCACGAGGCTCGCCGAAAGGATGGTGACGGCCGTGGCCGCGTCGCTCAGCGTCGTGCGAAGTCGACTCAGCCGAGAGCCACCACGGAGACAGAGCGCGGCCGCAACAAGCACCGCAAGCAAACCGACTGGCGCGAGACCAGGCCTCCCAAAACGCAGATAATTATCAGGCAGGACGTTGAGCCAAACGAGCAGCACGTCAACGGGTGCGAGTGCCGCCACAAGGATCGCCAGAGGCCACACCGGACGCGCCCAGAGGCCATATTTTCCCGCCCATCGAAGGCCCACTACGAGTGCCAAACCAAGGAGCGCGAGCGCAGCCCAAGGCCACAAGCTGGCAATGCTCGGTGGCGTCATGAGCGCGACTCCCCACGAGCAGCGGGCCGCGGGCTCGCGCGGCGCTGCCGACGCGTGAACCAGGCAATGTCGAAAAGTACCAGCGCCAGCGCCAGGAGAGCCACCCAGTAAACATATTCCATGGAGGAGGCC
>CANMZR010000346.1 GCA_947502375.1 Polyangiaceae bacterium | reverse complement strand
TACCGCGCCGACTCGGTTGTTGGTCGAGTACACTGGCGAGATGCTTATTTGGACGACGTCCTCTCGTGTCCCTGCGGCGGCCGCCGCTACGTCGTCGCCGAAATCAACGAGCGCGACGCAGTCGTCGCCATCCTCACACACCTCGGCCTCGACCCGGACCCCCCCGATGATTGCTCGCGCCCGCGACCCGACCGACGACGCCGCCTGACCCCTCCCGCTGGCCACCCGGCGTTCGACAGCCGGGCAGGCGTTTCAGGGTGCGCGAGGCGCTGTGCCGTGCGGCATCCATAGGACGCCAAACTTTTTTCATCTCCCTCGAACGGAGAGGGCGCTGCGTTTTTACCCCTGGGCTTCCAACTCGACGAGCACCGCCCCCATCGACGCGCGGAGCGCAGGCATCAGTCCACTGACGCGCGAAGCGAGCACCGCTAGCCGCGGCAGCTCGGGATCCGCGTCGTACGCGTGGCGCGCGAAGTGGCGGAAGCCAAGCACGTCACGCAACGCCGCCGCGGTGTCCGCGTTGATCAGCGCCGGGCGTATGGTTGGCACCGGCACGCTCGACGCGCGGAGCAACTCGATGTGCCACTGGTGTCCCCGGGGTGTGTCGCCGTCGAGCCCCTGAACGGACCGCACGAGCATCGCTTCGACGGCCGTGTAAAAGCGCTCAAGCTCGAACGCAAGCGCCAGGCCTCGCACGTGCGCGACGTCCGGCGTTTCGGCGGCAGGCACGCCGGCCAGCGAAGCGACGGCGGCCGCTCGACGTTCCACCGAACCCAGGTCCACGCGAAGCTCGCCCGCGAGGCGTAGCTTCACCGCCCGCGACACCTCACCCGGCGACATCGTCGGCCCTGTCGGTCACGTCGATTCCTTCGGTCTCGACGGCGTGGCGCAAGCGCGGGCCGACGATGTCCTCCGGGATCACCTCGACCGGCCCGTCGACCTTCACGCTGAGATCGCACCCTGCTTCGTAGGCGTCGCCGAGGCTGAGGCCCGTGACGATGAGGTCGACGTCGGTCCCGAGGTTCGGCTCGTCGCCGCGCGCGAGCGAGCCTACGAGCACGACCTTCGTCGCCCCCCGCAGCCGCAGTTCCCGCGCCAGCATCGGCACCGCCGCGCGCAATCGGGACGCTCGGGCACGCGCCTCGACCATCTGCGCTTCGATCCGCGCCGTGAGTCCGTCGACGGTCACACTCTCACTCTAGCACGCGCGCCACGACTGCGAAGGCGTGGTGCGCGCGCAGCGGGGGACGCGAGTCGCCAAACAGCGCGAAACCAGGGCAAAACGCAGCTGCTCGACCACTCAACCGTCGCTCGATGGCGGCGCCAACGGGTGGGTACGCTCCGCGCCCGGTCCGTGGTGCTAGAATTCGGTTGTGTGGTGTTTTGCCCAAGCGGGGTTGCCGTTCACGAGCTTCGGGATCTTCAATGAATCAGCAAGACGTACGCTGGACGCAACGCTTCGACAACTTCGACCGCGCGATTGTGCTCTTGCGCGAGCCCGTTGAGCGGGGCGTCGCCGAGCTGAACGCCCTGGAGCAGGAGGGGACGATCCAGCGCTTCGAGTTCGCGCTCGAGCTCGCCTGGAAGACGCTCAAGGACTACCTCGAGGCGTCGGGCGTCGTCATCTCGCCGGTCACGCCGCGAGCGGTAGTCAAGGCCGCGTTTGCTGCGCGGATCCTCGACGACGGCCAAGTGTGGATCGACATGCTCAACGATCGCAATCTCTTGTCCCACACCTTCGACGACAGCGTCTTTCGTACCGTGCTCGGGGCCACTGCGATGCGCGCCTTCGAGTTCGCCAACGTCCGCCGGCCGACTGTCTTGCGGGCGATCAACCGCATTCGCACGCGGTTCGATCGCCCACCCCTCGTGGTCGATCCGAGTGCGGAGGCTCAGAGCCCCTCGCCGCCGCAGTCGTGATCCGGGATGCACTGGATCTCGCAGCCGCCGCCGATGCAGTCTTCGCCCTCAACACAATCATAATCATAACAAACCCGCTCCTCGCGGGTCCCGGGCGGGCAGATGTCGGGGGTGCACTCGCTGTGGCACGAAGGCTCGGGCATCACGCAGTCGGCGTCGTCCGGGCATTCGAACCCGAGCACCGTCGGATCGCACATCTGTTCGTAGTGGAAGCCGGAGCCGCATGGGTTCGACGGCACGCACTCGTAGTGGCATTCGCCCGGAGCCGGCACCGGCATGATGTCGGGTCCGCCGCCGGTGGTCACGCTGGTGCTCGCGGTCGTTCCGCCTTCGGCCCAGCCCTGCGACGAAGCCGAGCAGACCTCGATGAGCTCGCTGCCCGCGGGGCACGCATCGGGCACGCACACGTTGCTGCACTCCTCGACCGCCGGCTGGACCGGGTCGCAGAAGTAGCCGCCGTTGCCGCTCTCGTCGTCGCCGTTGCCGTACGACTCGTAGGTGCAACCCGTGCCAGTGCTGCCACCGGAGCATTGTTCCTCGACGTGGTAGCCGACCTGGCACACCGAGGGCGGTACGATAGGCTCCGGGGTGATCACCGTGCCGTTGCAGCCACCCTTCGCAGCCGTGAGGCCGAGAAAAGCGGTGATTGCGAGGGTGAAGGTGCTGATGCGGGAAGAACGAAGATTGGCACGGTCAGTCATGGGGATAGCCTCCTGATTCGGGGTTCTGAGTTGGTAGCCGAGACTAGAGCAAACGCAGTGCCAACCAAGAAACAGCCTGACAACGTAATAATTTCATGTACATAGGTGCACTGTGCCAGGTGTGCCATGGCGCGCGCGCCCCGACGCGGGCACGGTGGCACACAATGGCATGGCACAGTCCCAAACGGAGCGGCACTCAAGCGCAAACGATGAATTCGCGGCCACCGTTCAGTCTCGCGAGGGTCGAGAACAGCGTGGACGGACGAGTCGCCAAACAGCGTGAAACCATGGAAAAACACAGCCGCTCGTCCGCTCGACGGCGACGGCGCCAACGGGGTGCTACGCTCCGCGACGTGCCTTCCTCGTCCTGTCCTCTTCGTGCACGCGTCACGCGCTTGAGCTCGCCATGAAATTCGCCAATGTCTCCATCAGGACCCTCGCCCACGTCGACGCTCCCCACCGCGTGACCTCTGCCGAGCTGTCGGCCCGCCTGAGCCCAGCGCTCAACCGGCTTGGCATCCGTCCCGATGTTCTCGAATCGGCCTCGGGTGTCGTGGCCCGAAGATACTGGGATGAGGGCGTGCAACCGAGCCAGGCAGCCACCCTCGCCGCCGAGAAGGCGCTCGCCGAGTCGGGCGTCGATCGCTCGAAAATAGGCGTCCTTGTGAGCACGTCGGTCTGCCGCGACTACGTCGAGCCAAGCGTCGCGTGCCTCGTTCACGGCAACCTCAAGCTGTCGCCCGACTGCATGAATTTCGACATCGGTAACGCCTGCCTCGCGTTCCTCAACGGCATGCAAATCGTAGGCAACATGATCGAGCGCGGTCAGGTTGACTACGGCCTCATCGTCGACGGCGAAGGCGCGCGCTACGTGCAGGACCGCACCATCGAACGACTCCTGCTCCCTGAGACCACGCCGAAGGAGTTCCGCGAGCAGTTCGCGACGTTGACCCTCGGCTCGGGCTCGGCGGCGATGCTCTTGTGCAGGAGCGAGCTCGCGCCGGACGGGCACCGCTTCGTAGGCACGGTGTCGAAAGCAGCGACCGAGTACAGCCACCTCTGCAGAGGCCAAGTCGACAAAATGGAGACCGACGGAAAAACGCTGCTTTTGGCAGGTTTGGCAGTCGCTGCGACCACGTGGGCCGAGGCGCAGGCGCAGCTAGGATGGTCGGGAGAAGCGATCGACGAGTTCGTGCTCCATCAAGTGAGCGAACCCCACACCACCATGCTGTGCGAGCAGCTCGGGCTCCCGCGCGAAAAGGTGCTCGCGATTTACGCCGAGTTCGGCAACATCGGGCCGGCCTCGGTACCCATCGCGCTCTCCAAGGCCGTCGAAGCCGGGCGCGTAAAAAAGGGCAGCCGCGTCGGCCTCCTCGGCATCGGAAGCGGGCTCAACTGCAGCATGGCCGAGGTCATTTGGTGAGACGCGTCGATCCCACACTTTTTCCGTTCGCGCCCCACCACTTCGATCGCGGCGGCGGCGTGAAAATGCACTACCTCGATGAACGCCCCACGGGCGATGTCGCAGGCACGGTGCTCATGGTTCACGGCAACCCGTCGTGGTCTTTTTACTGGCGAAACCTCGTGCGCGAGCTGTCGTCGACGCATCGGTGCATCGCCCCCGATCACGTGGGGATGGGGCTGTCTGACAAGCCCGGAGACGACGCCTACGACTACTCACTCGAGCAGCGGGTTGACGACCTCGGTAAGCTCATCGACTCCCTCGACGTGCGCGCGCCGCTCACGCTCGCCGTGCACGACTGGGGCGGGATGATCGGCTTCGCGTGGGCGGCCCGCAACCCGGAGCGCATCGCGCGGCTCGTCATCCTCAACACGGCGGCCTTTCCTCTGCCCGCTTCGAAGAAGTTGCCGTGGCAGCTCAAGCTCACCCGCACTCCCGTTGGGGCAGCGCTCGTGCGCGGCATGAACGCGTTCGCGTGGGGCGCGACCGTGACCGGGATGACCCGAACCGCGATGCCGCGCGCAGTGCAGGACGGCTACCTCGCACCCTATGGAAACTGGGGTGATCGCATCGCGACGCTTCGGTTCGTGCAGGACATCCCGCTCGTTGCCGGGGCGCGCGGCTTTGGCATTGTGGAGTCGACGGCTGCGGCGCTCGCCGGATTCGAGAACGTGCCCGCGTTCATCGGTTGGGGCGCGCGTGACTTCGTCTTCGACGACCACTTCCTTGCCGAGTGGAAAAAACGCCTGCCGCACGCGCAGGTGACCTACCTCCGCGACGCTGGGCACTACGTTCTCGAGGACGCGGCGGCGGAGCTGGTGCCTGCGATCGCAGCATTCGTGCGCGAGGGTTAGGCGAACGCACCTTGAGCGCGCGTTGCAATATCGCAGATGCCGTTACGCAGATGGCGGCCAAGCAACGGGACGCGCTCGCCGTCGTCACGCCCAGCGGGCGCGACCGAGCCGGGCGGCGAATCTACGCGCGCCTGACGTACGGCGAGCTCGACCGCGACAGCGACGTCATCGCTCGCGGCCTCATTGCTTCCGGCATCTCTCCGTCGATGCGTGCAGTGCTCATGGTTCGCCCGAGCCTGGAGTTTTTTTCGCTCACGTTCGCGCTGTTCAAAGCCGGAATCGCGCCGGTGATGATCGATCCGGGACTCGGTCGCGCGCAGCTCGGGCAGTGCCTCGCCGAAGCGAAGCCCGATGCGTTCATTGGGATACCCGCGGCTCACGCTGCGCGCGTCGCGCTCGGTTGGGGGCGCCCGACAGTGCGCAAGCTCGTCACGGTCGGCCGAAGATTATTTTGGGGCGGCTGCACCCTGCCACAGCTTCGAGAACTGGGAGCCTCCTCCGCGATAGCG
>CANMZR010000345.1 GCA_947502375.1 Polyangiaceae bacterium | reverse complement strand
TTGCGAACCGAAGTCGCAGTGAAGTTCATCTCTGCGGAGCTCGCAGCGGAGCAACCGGAGATAGCGACGCGGTTTGAGCGCGAGGCGGCTGCTGCGGCGCAGATCAAAAGTCCGCACGTCATCCAGCCTTTCGACCGTGGCTCCACCGAAGACGGAACGCCCTACATCGTCATGGAGCTGCTCGATGGCAGAACGCTCGGGCAAACGCTCGCCGAAGACGGCCCCCTCTCGTTGTCGAGACCGCTCAGGTCATTGTGCAAGTCTCGCGGGCGCTCAGGCGAGCCCACGATGTCGGAATCATCCATCGCGATATCAAGCCCGACAACATTTTCGTATCGACGACCGATGAAGGCCCTTTCTGTAAGGTGCTCGACTTCGGCATCGCGAAGCAAGCGCACTTGCCTCAGCTGGCGGGGCTCACGAACCCAGGCATGCTCGTGGGCACGCCGGAGTACATGAACCCAGAACAGTTCTTGAACGCAGGCGACCCCGATTTTTACGCGGACTTGTGGGCACTCGCTGTGACGGCTTACCAATGTTTGACCTGCGAATCGCCATTCCCAGGGCAGACCTTGGGGACGCTCTGCGCCCAATTGTTGAAGGGCGAGTTTGCGCTGCCAAGTGTTTATCGTGAAGACCTTCCGAGCGCGGTGGATCGGTGGTTCGCACGTGCGCTTGCGAGAGACCAGACGGAGCGATTTTCGTCTGCGCGTGAGTTCGGGCTCGCGTTTGCCGCATCCGCGGCGACGGGCGAGACGGGTTTTGAGGACACCGTGATGAGTAGCGCCGGCGGGTCCGCTGTTTCGGCCAGCCAGCTCGTCTCGCGCCCGATGCCGCCACCGTCCTCGGGCGCCGGGAGCGCGCCATCGAACGCCCAGTCTCAGCGCACGTCGCTAGGCATGCCGCGCGCATCGATGCCACTGTCGAAGGTGTCCGCGAGCGACGCCATGGTGTCCTCCTCGGGCCCGAGCGAATCAGCGCCTGCGGTGAGTGCGTCGTCGACGCAGCGAAGCGACGTATCGAGCGCGCTGAGCGACTCGTCGACCGCGACGAGCGGGGTGTCGACGCTGACGAGGGAAGTCAGCGTTGCGAGTGGGTCCCAATCTTCGAAGTCGCGCAGTTGGCTCGGCGTTGCGGCCGTCCTTTTGCTCGCTGCCGGAGGGTGGTTCGCCTTCGGGAGCAAGCCCAAGGCTGCCATGACGGCGACGTCCCCGGACTCGCAGCCGACCGCCGCGCTGCCTCGAGCAGGCGCGGCCCAAGTGGCTTCGCCCGAGCCGCAACCGAGCGTCGAGATGCCGCTCACGGTCCCTAGCGCGCTGGCCTTGCCGGTCGCACCGATCGATTCCGCCTCGGTTTTAAGGGGATTGCCGCGTCCCGCAGGCTCCGGGATTGAAAAGCCCCGACCGAAGTCCACCAAGGTCGATTACGGCTTTTGAGACGCCAGGCCCAAGGGTGCTGAACGGTCTGAGAATACTCTTGCCGTTCAGGTGCCGTCTCGTTTGGGGCAATGGTAGGGTTTCAGTCTGATGTGGACTTCCCTTCGCTATCTCGGAAGCTATTGCCGAAACCTCAGTGCCTTCCTGATCCTGACAAGTCTGGCGTGGGTTGAGATCGCCCACGCTGACCCGTCAGCCGCGGTTCGTGAGACGGCACGAAGCCTCATGGATCGCGGGCACGAGCGGATGAAAAAAAACGAGACGGCGGCGGCGCTTGCCGACTTCCAGGGAGCGGACGCACTCGTGGGCGTCCCACCGACCGGTGTCGCGGTCGGACAGGCGCTCGAGCAACTGGGCCGTCTCGTCGAAGCACGGGATAAGTACCTGAGCGTGAGTCGCGTTCCGTTGAAGCCTTCGGACCCTGCGCAATTTCGCGCAGCACAGGCACTCGCCGATAAGCTGCAGACCGCACTCGCAGCGCGAATACCCTCGATCCAATTCGACGTGAGCGGCCTCCCGGCGACGGTCGTACCCACGGTGAAGCTCGATGGCGAACTTGTGCTCGCAACGACGTTGACACTTCCTCAGAAGGTGGACCCAGGAAAGCACCGGGTGACTGGCAACGCGACGGGTTACACCGACATCTCGATCGAGCTCGCCGTTGCGGAGGTCGAAACAAAGACCGCCGCGCTGGTGTTCATCGCGCTTCCGAAAGCCCTGGTCTCGACGCCGGTCGTGAAACACGCGGTACCGGCTCCGGTCCCAGCTGCAGAAAAAAATGGATTTTTGCCGTTTTTTTGGGCCGGTATGGGGGTCACGGTGGTGGGCGTTGCCGCGGGAAGCGTGACCGGGGTGATGTCCCTTGGAGCGGCTTCCGACGCGAAGGCGAACTGCACGGGTAACGCGTGCCCGGAGTCGGAGCGCGACACCATCGACAAGTCCCTCCTGCTCGCGCACGTCTCGACCGGGAGCTTCGCTCTCGGAGGTCTCGGTCTTGCTGTCCTCGCCTTCGGCCTCTACGACTCGGGCCTTTTCGGGGGCGCCAAAGCCAAGGAGGCGGCCTTCACGGTCAAGCCCGTCGTCGGTCCCGGTTCGTTCGCGCTCGTGGGTTCGTTCTGACAGCGGCTCGCGCTCGGACCGGCGGCTGTGCGTTTGCGTCCGCGGACGCGTTCGACGATGGCTCGTGTGAAAGTTACGGTGTGCTTCCGGTCCCGCCGACGGCACAGATCAGCCAGAAATCGATGCAGGTCCCGTTCAGCACCGTGAGCGTGTTCTCATCGATCGCTTTCAGCTCGACTTCGTTGCCCGCTGCTTGAGCGACCGAGCCGCTCGCCACGCCGTCTTTGTCGAAGGAAAGCCAACACTGCCAGAAGCGGCGTCGCTCGCCGAGGTTGTGGTGGATCGTGTAGTAAGAGCCGGCCGGATAGGGAATGAGCTCGCCGTCCCAATCTGAAGTCATGTAGACCCCATGCTCCGTTGTCCCTTCGGTATAGGGGATGGGCTCTTCCGTTCGCGGACGCTTGCAGAGCGTCGGCGCGTTGCTGCAGCCAGTGGCCGCGCCGAGCAACATAGGCCCCGCGAGGAGGGCCGCTGTGATCAGGCCCCGAGCCATCGGGCGGCGTCCAGTGCGTGGTAGGTCAGGATGAAGTCGGCGCCGGCACGACGGAAGGACGTCAAAAGCTCGAGCACGGCGCGCTGTTCGTCGATCATGCCTGCTGCGGAAGCGGCCTTGATCATCGCGTACTCGCCGCTCACGTTGTACACGCCGAGTGGCAGGTGGGTCGCTTCACGAACTTTGGCGAGAATGTCGAGGTAGGGCAGGCCCGGTTTCACCATCAGCATATCGGCCCCCTCGTCTTCGTCGAGCCTGGCTTCGCGCAGAGCCTCACGCGCGTTCGCGGGGTCCATCTGATAGCCAGCGCGATCGCCAAATTTCGGAGCGCAGTCGGCGGCTTCACGGAATGGCCCATAGAAGGCTGAGGCGTATTTCACCGCGTAAGAGAGCAGAGCCGTGTCCGCGAACCCGTCGTCATCGAGCGCCTCGCGGATGAAGCCGACACGCCCATCCATCATGTCGCTCGGAGCGACGACGTCGGCACCGGCGCGGGCGTGGCAGAGCGCGGACTCGGCGAGAATTTCTAGCGTCGCATCGTTGTCCACGACCATTCCCTGCGGCGTTTCGCGGAGGATCCCGCAGTGACCATGGTCCGTGTATTCGTCGACGCAAACGTCGGTCACGACGAGCAACTCGGGTGCGGCTTCTTTCATGGCGGCGACCGCGCGTGGGACGGGACCGTCAGGGTCACACGCACCCGAACCGCGTGCATCTTTGCTGATGGGCAAGCCGAACAAGATCACGCCGCCGAGCTTCAGCGCCGCTGCTTCCTTTGCGATACGAGCCGCGTGGCTCACGGGGAGTTGAAACACTCCGGGCATCGTGGTGACAGGTTTGGGGTCCGTCAGCGCGGCCGCGAAAAACAGCGGAAGAACGAAGTCATTCGGGGCAAGCGAGGTCTCGCGCACCAGCGCCCGAATGGCGGGGGTGCGACGCAGGCGACGAGGGCGTTGGACCGGAAACACGCGCGCACCATAGCAAAAACCGACGAGCGGCGGTGTACACTCAGCGTGCACCGATGCTCAAGCCCACTCTTGCCAGCGACGCCCCTTCCTTGCGGGGGTTGCGCGTCCTCGTCACGCGACCCGCGCGACAAGCCGTCGCGACGGTGGCCTTGCTCGAGAGCCGTGGCGCACGGCCGACGGCTTTCCCGATCATCGCAATCGAGCCAATGCTCGACCACCCGCAGGTGGGTGAGGCGGTACGCGGAATCGCGGAGAATCGTTACGATCTCCTGGTTTTTACCAGCGAGAATGGCGTTCGTTGTTTTTTCGACGCCCTGTTGCGTTGGTGGCCGGTGTCGCCCGACGGCAGCCGGGGTGCCGAGTTCGAGAGTGGTTCGTATCTCGAAGCTGTGCGCGTTGCGGCCGTTGGCCCTGCGACCGCGGCCGCACTCGAGGAGCACGGCGTGCGGCCAAGCGTCGTCGCGGAGACGTTCCTCGCGGAGAGCTTGGCGAAAGGCATCCTTCAGTTGATGCCGAAGCCCATTCGCGTCCTCGTGCCAACGGCGCTCGTGACGCGCGAGGTCTTGCCGCAGACCTTGCAGAGGGCGGGTGTCGTCGTCGATGTGGTGCCCATCTACCGCACCGTGAAAGCCTCGCAAGAGCGCGCCGGCGAGCTCATCGCCATGCTCGCCTCGATCGACGTCGTCATGCTGACGTCGGGCAGCACCGTCCAGCATCTGTGCGCCCTGCTTGGTGCCGATGCGGCCAAGCTGCTAGCGGGTGCCGCTCTCGCCAGCATTGGTCCGATAACGACAGCGATCGCCGCAAATCACGGTATCTCCGTCGCTTTCACCGCCGAGGTGAGTACAACCGTGGGACTCGTCGATGCCCTCGAGCGTTTCGTCGCCCAGCGACGATGAGGCCGAGCCCGAGGAACGCCAAGGGAAGCCGCGAACCCGCAGCCGTTCCCGCAACGATGCAGCCACAGCCTGAGCCCCCGCCGCTGCCATCAACACCGCCGCCACCTCCGGCACCTCCGCCACCGCTACCGCCGCTCGTCCCTTCGTCGAAGTACGCACCGCACGCCGGGTCTTCTTTCGCTGCCCGCGCCTGCAAAGCGAGAGCGTATGCGCCTGCGCCGAAGCCGATCATCGGGGAGTTGAACTTGTAAGTGCCTTTGGCCTCGTCGAAGACTTCGCCGACTTCCAGGTAATTCGCAGCGGCCTGATCCCCGACCCAATCAATGAGGTTCGCCGCCCGCTCTTTGGCGCTCATGCGCGTGGCCGCCACCGCTCCGCGTAGATCGACAAACGCCCACTCCCCACTATCGTATTCGCTGCCCCACGGACTCAAGTCGTCCCGGCCCGCATGGTCTGTGCGATCGTCATTGCGTGCCCAGCCGGCCCCGGCGGGCGTGCGGAGGTCGGCTTCGATGCCTGCGAACGTCGCCTTGGCGATGCGGCCGTCTGGAGAAAAA
>CANMZR010000344.1 GCA_947502375.1 Polyangiaceae bacterium | reverse complement strand
ACTCCCCGCGCTGCGCCCCCGGCGCGAGTCCGAGTGTTGGAGAATCGCCCGACACCTTTGCAACACGGCTTTCCGGGCCAGGACCGTCCGTTTTGAGAGACGCCATGACGACCTTGCCGCCCTCGTACCAAGCGAGCTGCGTCTGCCCGTTCGGTGCCGTCGCGAGCGCAAAGTGACGAGCGCCCACCCCCATGCGCTTCAGCAAATGCATCTTGCTCGTGGTGCGCTCGATGAAGGCGATGGCGCCGGCGCCGCGGGAGGCGTCGTGCCAGGCGACGTAGCAACCGTCGTTGTTGCAGGCGAACGACGGATCCGTCGCGTGCTCATCCTGCCGCGAAAGCACCGTTTCCTTTGCCAAAGAATGCGGCCCACTTTGAAGACCAGCGGCGGCATGGTCCACGCCGGGCGCCGGCGTATCGATGGGAACAGTCTGGTAACGAATTTGCTGAAGTTCGCTGCTCACCACTTCGTAAACAGCCGACAAGCGTTCGCCTCGAGCATCGATGTGCAGATGCGGGATCCGGGCTGCCCTCGGTCCGCTAAACTCGACGATGCGCACGGCCGGGCCACGCGGCTGTCCGGCCTGGTCGTACACGCGATAGGCCAAGAACGAAGACCCGTCGCGCTGTTCGGACCACGCCACGACCATGCCTCCGTCCGCACTGCGCACGACATCCAGATCGTCGATGATGCTCTTCGGCTGTGACACGAGCAGCGCCTCTCCGGTGGCGGCCCCCTTGGCCGTGAGCCAACGAAGGTACGCCCCCGGAACGCCGACGGCATCGGCGAACGCGACGACGAAACGGTGACCGCTCGGGATGAGGTGCGGCTCCCCAACCTTGTTCCCCTCGGCCGACACGAGCGACGGCTGCGCATCATCACGCAACGACTCATCGAGCGAAACCGCGGAGAGCCGCTCGGAGCCTTCACTTGCATCAGCCCAGGTCACCACCGCACCCGTGAGCCCGCGACCGATTGCGGGTGCCGACGCGGGCACCAAGCGACGGTCGGGCTGTAAAATATCGTACGTACGTGGCCGACCGAGACCGGTAACCTGGCAACGAGCGCCCGCCTTTTTCGCAGCGTCGGCTACCTGCGCTTGTTCGAGGAAGTTGCGCACGAAGGGGTGCCTGACGTCGTCGGAAAGGCGTTTCAGGAGGTTGACGGCGCGCTCGTGCTCGCCCTTCGCAATGAGCTCCTGGGCCTCGCGGATCCGTGAAAACCACGGATGACTCGGAGCGATGGGCGGCAAAGGAGCCTCGGAGGCTTGGGACGTCGGGACCGCCCTCGACACGTCGCCACCGAAGCGCATGGCCGCCGCCACTTTGGGCTCGGAGCCACCCATCGAGAGCGCTCCTGCGGCGAGTGCGATCGCCGAAACGAAAGCACCCAGAAACAGTGCGCGCCTTCGCGAAGAACGACCCTCATTCAAGTGCACGAGCGTGGGTTGCGGCAACGGCTGTGCGGGCGCCGGCACGGGCACCCGCGAGGGCGAGGGCGAGGGCGAGGGCGAGGGCGAGGGCGAGGGCGAGGGCGAGGGCGAGGGCGAGGGCGAGGGCGAGGGCGAGGGCGGCACCTCAGCTTTCGGGGTCGGCTGAGTTGGGGCTTTTGGCTCGTCCGAGCGAGCGGGCTGAGGCGGCGGAGCGGGGTGCGAGGGGCGGACAAGCGGCACCGGCAGCTCTTCCCGTTGCCGCAGCACCTGACGGCGCGGAACGAGCACGGTCGGTGCGTCGAGGTCGTTGACCATGCGCGCATCCTGCGTGATTTGATTGATAAAGGACGCATCCAGGCTGCCGGACCGTGGCGCGTAGTCGAAGGCCGCCACCAGCCCGTCCGCGAATTGATGGACCGTCTGAAAACGCCGTTCGATGGTGCGATCGAGCGCCCGTTGGAACCAGGCGGAAAAGGTCTTGGGCAGGTCGGGCCGGTAGGCGCGCGGATCGGGAATGGGCGAGGTGGCGATTTGCGCGAACGTCATCGCAACGCCTTCCTCGGTCTTCCACACGGTCGTGCCAGTGAAACATTCGTAAGCGACGCAGGCGACGGCCCAAAGGTCGGCACGAGTGTCGGCCGCCGCCTGGCCTCTCACTTGTTCGGGGCTCATGTAGGCGGGGGTCCCAAAGACCGCCCCGTCGCGCGTGAGCCGGTTGGGTTTTCCGCGCTTGTCTTTGCCGACGGGATCGAGCGGGGAGTCGTAAAACTTGGCGAGCCCAAAATCGAGAATTTTAACCAGCAAATTGCCGTCATCATCGACGGTCAGGAATACGTTCTCGGGCTTCAAGTCCCGATGCACGATGCCCGCTTCGTGCGCCTTCGCAAGGCCACGACACAGCTGCAGCACGATGGCGAGCGTGAGCGGCGGGGACATCTGCCGATCGCGGACCATCGCCTCGTAAAGCGACTCACCCTCAAGCAACTCGAGCACCAAAAACGGACTGCCATCCTCGAGACGCCCGACGTCGTAGACGTCGCAGATGTGAGGGCTCGGGATTTTGGACACCGCGCGGGCTTCGCGCAAAAAGCGTTCGACGACCGTCTGCGAGGAAGCGAGGTGGCCCTGGAGCAGTTTTATCGCGACCCGTTTGCCGATGTCGATGTTGTCTGCCGCAAAGACGGTAGCCATGCCCCCGCGACCGAGCTCGCGGCTTATTTTATACTTTCCTGACAGGATGCTGCCTGCCTGAACGAGCGAGGACTCAGCCATTGATTGCGGGGGGAACGTGACGTCAGGGGCGGTCGTGGCACACGAGGTGTGCGGACGAGGTTGAGACTATTGCACCTCCGTCCACGCCACAACACCCCGCCGCGCCGCCGCTCTATGATAGTGTCCAGCGTCCGTGTCGTTGAGAGAAGGGGACGTCATCCATCAGCGTTACCGCTTGCTCCGCCTTATTGGCACGGGCACGAGCGGAACGGTTTGGGCTGCGCGCAATGAACTCATCGATCGCGATGTTGCGCTGAAAATCCTCGAACCTGAGGTGATGAGCGACAAAGTGCTCCTGACCCGGTTTTTTAACGAGGCCAAGTCGATCGGGCGCGTAAAACATCCGAGCATCGTTGGCATTTTCGATCTCGGTCAGGCCGAAGACGGCTCGCCATTCCTGGTCCTCGAGCTGCTGGACGGCGAGCCGCTTTCAACGAAGATTGTGCGTGAGGGACCGCTCGAATCGGAGACCCTGCTCGACGTCGCAAGCGGCGTCGCAAAGGCCCTCGACCTCGCCCACCAGCAAGGGATCGTCCACCGTGACCTGAAACCGGCCAACATCTTCATGCACCGGACGACCACAGGTTCGCTCGTCGGCAAGATCCTCGACTTCGGTATCAGCAAGGTGCTGACCGGCGGAGCGACGAACTTCGCGCTGACGAAGACCGGGACCGTGGTCGGCTCCCCCGCCTATATGAGCCCCGAGCAGGCCTCCGGCAGCGACGATCTGGACGGGCGCGCCGACGTCTGGTCGCTCGGCGTCGTGATGTTCGAGTCGCTCACCGGGACCCTTCCGCACGAAGCCGCCAATTACAACGCTTTGATGGTGCGGATCCTGACGAGTGACGTCGAGCCTATCCAGAAGCGTCGACCCGACCTCCCCGCCCTCGTCTCGGACATCGTCAACATGTGTCTGCGGCGTGACCGAGAAAAACGGCCCACGGCCGGACAACTTGCGGCGATGCTCGAGTCGGGAACACGCGCCTTGCGCGCCACGCGGTTCGCGGGGAACGGTCGACGCCATGACGACGCCTCGGTGAGCGAACGCGGCAAGGGGCTCAGCCTGCTTCCCGAAGGGCAACTACGTTATTTGCTGATTGGAGGAGCCACGGGCCTCGTCACGGGTGCCGCACTCGGAATGCTCGCATACCATCACTTCCTACTGCCCTGAGCCGCCACGCGAGCGTCTCGTGGAAGTGAAGAACCCGACGGCACGCAGGAGCGAATTGATCGCCGTGACGACGGCGCCGATGGCGATACCAATGAGCGCCGCGTGCATGAGGCCCAACAGCGCAACGATGAGCATCAAGAACAAGAAGAAGTCCTGCTTCAAGACGAGCTCGACGAGCCCGACGAGCCTACCGACCCACCCGCTGCGAGCTTTCTGCACTCCGTTTTTCTTCGCTCCGGCGTCAAGAGCATAAAAGTCACCCGAGCCAAGCTGCGCGAGAACGGCATAGTTCGCGAGCGCCGCCACGCCGTTGCCGGCCGCACCTACGTAACCCGCGAGAGCGAGCCAGCCTCCGACTTCGGGGATCGCGCGAGCACCGTAACCGAGCGCGGCCCAAAAGATGACGTTCGACGCATCGTCACCGATCGTATCGAGCCATTGCCCGAGCTTCGAGCCTTGATGCCGCACGCGCGCAAGCTCGCCGTCGCAGCCATCGAGAATCGAGTTCCATTGCATCAAAAAAGCCGCCGCGAGCGTGGGCCAATATCCCCCCTGAACCGCGAAGAAAGCGGCAGCGAAGGAGAGCGAGAACGTGAACACAGTGAGCGCGTTCGGGGACACCGGCGTGTCGACGAGGAGCTTCGAGATGGCAATCGAGATGGGCCGATTGAGATGGCGTGAGATGAAGCCGTCGACGGGCTTTCGGCAGGCGTCGAAGAGCCGTCGTTTGGCTTCTCTACGAGCCGCAGTGTCGCAGAGAAGCACCTCGGCGACACAGTCGTAGTGCAGCTCGAACGAGGGGAACTGAGCACCTGGAACCGTGGGATCGCTCGTCACCTCGAGACGGACTCTCACTCGAGAATGGAACTCAACGGCTCTTGCGACCGACAGGTCCGCTTCGCCAACGAGCACGAGGATGCGTTCGGCTCCTTTGCTTTGTGCGAGAAGCACGGCGCGCTCGATGAGAGTGAGGCCGCAGAGCCGCTCATCGAGGGCGGGTCCCGACGGGCTACGAACGGCGTGAATGAGCGCGAGCACGAAGGGCAGACTTTATGGGATGTCGGCTTCAAGTGAAAGCTGTGCCGTCGTCCGCGCGTTTGAGCACCATGAGCCGTAATGGAGCGACGTTTTGTTGGGTTTTTGCCTTACTGTGCCTCAGCGCGTGCACGAACAGGCCGGTTCCACTGACGGCGCAGCTGCGGCGAGAACAAGGCCTCGGACCGAATGAACTGCGCCAGTTGCAGCTATTCGTGTCGCACGAGGTGACGCTGAGACGCGAGGCCGAGCATCACGACCGCCAGATCGACGACGGCTTTTTGCGCCTCCGAGCCGGCAAGAACGTGGACGAAATCATCATTCGCGAAGCGACTCCTTGCGTGGCGACGGAGGTGCGCTCGGACGCGATCACGGTCGCCTTCGATGACGGTTCGACCCTCGTCTTCGAACTTCCGAACCGGAGTGAATCTCCCTCGCCGCCGTTCGAGCCTCTCCCGTTCGAGCCGCGATTTGCAGAGCCCGCAGGAGGGCCGGCGCTCAGCGTTCAACCCGTGCGCGCTTCAGACGATGCGTTTGGGGCCTACTGGCTGGCGACCAGAGCCGGCATCGCCCAGTACCGCGGGAGCCCGTGGCAGGTGAGATC
>CANMZR010000343.1 GCA_947502375.1 Polyangiaceae bacterium | reverse complement strand
GGCAGCGTCGGACAGCGTCGGGCAGCGTCGGGCAGCGTGGGAAACAAAGACGCGTCGGGCGAACGCCCCGGGGATTGGACCCGCCCTTGCAACCGAGGCGCTCGGGACCATAATGCCCGCATGAACGTCGAAGCTGAGCTCGAAGCCATTCGCTCTGGGGCACTGCTCCGCCCGTTGCCTGAACTCGCGACGCTCAACGTGACCGGAGCTGACCGGTTGACCTGGCTCGGCGGCATGCTCACGAGCGACGTAAAATCGCTGGCGATCGGCGCGGGGGCCTACACACTCGCGACCAACAAAACCGGTCGGGTGATCGCCGACTTATGGCTTGTCGTCACCGAGGAGCAGGTGTTCGTCGGCATCCGGCGTGAGCTGGCCGGGTCGTTGAAAGAGCACTTCGACGCACACCTCGTCATGGAAGACGCGGAAGTTTGCGTGAGTGAGGGCTACGCGTGGTGGATCGCCTACGGGCCTAACGCGGCTTTGGTCGGTGCCGAAGCCGAGCGGCTCGGCGGGACCGCGGGAACGGGTTCGCTTGCCGGCCTTGGCTTCGCCGCCATGGTCGTTCCCGAAACTCGCACGGCGAACGCCGCCGAGGAACTGAGCGCGCAGAGCCGCGCGTTGCTCGCAAGCCCCGAAGGATGGCAGCGCATTCGCATCGAGCGACTCGTCCCGGCTTTCGACGTCGATTTCGAAGCCGGATGCTATCCTCAAGAAGCACGGCTCGAGCGACTCGCGGTCTCGTTCGACAAAGGCTGCTACGTAGGTCAGGAGGCGGTGTACATGCTGGAAAAGCGTGGTCACGCAGCAAAACGCTTGGTGCGGCTTCAAGTCGCGGGCGCGGAGCCGCTCGACGTCGGCTCGGAAGTCTCGACGGCAGACGGCACGGCCGCGGGCCATGTGACAAGCAGCGCGGCTGCGACCACGAGCACGTGGGCACTCGCCATGCTCAAGTACAAACACACGACGAACGGCAACGAACTCCGGATCGGCAACCGCACGGCCTGCGTCTCCGAGCCGAGCTGAGCCGAGCTGAGCTGAGCGTTCCGGTTGGTAAGCGAACGCCATCGAACCCTTGCTCGGAGGGGCGGACTCCGTGTCAACGCTCCCGAAACGAGTAGCGCGCCCCCTGCCCGGCAGTCAATTCGCCGCGCAGATTCAACTGCATCTGGGACCGGATATCGGTTGGACTCAAGCCCTTGGCGAGCAAGTAGCTGAGCTTGGTAAGGGCAGCTTCGGGGGTGAGGTCCGCCCCGCCGATGACGCCCGCTTCGGCCAGCGCAATGCCGGCCGCGTAGGTCGCGCTGACCGTTCCCTTGTGGCACTGCGTGCAATTGACGATGACCACACCGCGATCCGTCGCCGCGCGAAGGGCGTCGAGGAGATCACGCCGTCGATCGGGCGCGTTGCCACTCCCATAGGTCTCGAGCACCACGCCTTCGAGGGGTGGGCGCAGAAAATTCGCTAGCGTTTCGGCGGTGATCCCCGGGAAAAGACGGAGCGCCGCGACATTTGGATTCATCTTGGTCTGCACGTGCAAAGGCTCACCCGTGGGCTGCAAAATCAGGTCCCACTTGGCCTTGATGTCGATTCCAACCTCCACGAGCGGGGGGAAATTACCGGACCAGAAAGCGTCGAAGCCCGACGCGTCTTGCTTCTGTGCGCGGTTTCCGCGGAGCAACTTGTGGCAGAAATAAAGACACACCTCCGGGATCTCGAAGTGACCCGCGATGGTGAGCGCTCCCAGCAAATTATCAAGTGCATCGGTGCGCGCGGTCGTCAGCGGGATCTGCGAGCCGGTGAGGATCACCGTCTTCGAAAGGTTCTCGAGCATGAACGAGAGCGCCGACGCCGAATAAGCCATCGTGTCGGTGCCATGAAGGACGACGAAGGCATCGAACTCAGCATCGTGCCGACCGACATCTTCGGCGATGCGCGCCCAGTCCTCCATGCCCATGTTGGACGAGTCGAGAAGCGGCTCATACTCCTTCACGGTGAGTGAGACCCGACGCCCCTCTCGCGAAGGCGGCGTGACGAAGACCGGCCGCCCGTCATCCTGTTGCACCGGCAGCGACGCGTCGTGAAACTGAGGAAGTCGCGCGAGCTGTTCCGCTAGATAGCCGGGGCTCGGGACGTAGCCACGACCGCTCGCCTTCATGCCGATGGTCCCACCGGCGTAAAGGACGAGGACACGAGCGCAATCGAGCATGGTCGAAGGCGAGAGCATGACGGCGAGGCACGGCCGACGCAAGCCTCACGGTGGAATGCCGCGCTGCGTTATACGCACACGCCCTTCGCGGTGCCACGGAGGAGTCCCTCGGGCGCAGATTCTGATAGGGTCCGCACCGTTCCCTTGAAGATCCCCACGATGCAAACCGACGTCGTCCGCCAAGTCCTAGCCCTCGCACACCAGGCGGTGAAAGAGACTCACCGCGACCGGCTCGATGCGTACATCCACGCTTATTGCCGCGCCATCCCACCCGAGGTGCTGAGCGAAGTCGATCCCAACCGCCTGTTGGCCTTCACGATGGACCGGTTTGCGTTCCTCGAAGAGGACTTCGCGCGCACGGTGAAGGTCGCCATTCGGGATCCGGAGTCCACGCTGCTCGGTGACGAGGCTCCCTGCACCGTCATCGAGACCCGTCTCGCGGACTGCGCCTTCGTCGTTCGCACCATCAAGGCCTTCTTGCGCCAGCAAGGCTTGCACGTGCAGTTCGTCTTGCACCCGATCCATGGGGTCATTCACGACAGCACGCAGATAACAGGCATCGATCGTGAGCGCGGGCGCGGGACCCGCATCTCGCAGGTCTACATGCAGGTCAGCCCGATCCCGCCCGACCGACGCGACGCACTTTGCGCCGATCTCGAAGCGCGGCTCAATTGCCTGCTCCTCGTCAACCACGCGTACAGCTCGGTCCGCGAACGGTTCGAACACGTTCGAAGTTCCCTCGGGACACTCAGCCGCGGCGGCACCCAGCACGCCGATGAAGCCACCGAGGCACTCGAACTATCGGACTGGCTGGCCGATGACAACTTCGTCTTCAGCGGTTACGCGTACTTTCCATATGAGCCCAACGGCGTGAAGGCGCCCGAGAGTCGCTACGGTCTCTTCGCAACCGACGACACCGAGTTGACCGAAGTGGTCGGCGACATCGTCGCGACTCGACGCAACCGCAGCGAGCTCTACTCATTTTATCGAACCGATTACACGACCGTCGTGCGCTCGGTTGCACAGGTGCGCTACTTCGGTGTCGGCGTGCCTGGGCCCGATGGTGAGTACGTGGGCGAACACGTGTTCGTGGGGCTCATCTCCACGCGAGGCTTGAAGCAACCGAATCGGCGCGTACCGGTGGTCGCAAAGCGCATCAAAGAGGTGATGGCTAGCCTCGAGGACCAGCCCGGGAGCTACGCGTACGGCAAGGTCCACGCGATCCTCGATTCGATTCCTCTCGAGGACCTCTTCTACTGGACGACCGACGAAATTCGGGAAATTGCGGAGCAGTTCCGACTCGCTGAATCGCGGGATCAAGCGCGCGTGTTCGTCTGGAGAAGGAAGGGTGGCCGTCGCATGAGCGCGGTTTGCGTCGTGCCTCGAATGCAGTTCTCGGAGGCCATGCGCGAACGGCTATCTTTGGAAATTCGGGCTGAACTTGGTTCGCCGAAGCTGCGTGAATACCGAGCCGAAACGGACGACGAGTCCCCGATTCGGTTGCACTTCACCGTGGGCCGCTACCGGCCCATCGTGACCGACGCCGATCTCGAAACGCTGCAGCACAAACTCGAGTTGCTCCTCGAAAGCTGGGACGAGAAACTTCGACGCCTGGTCTTCAAGCGCTACCGCGGTCGCGGCGACACCGGAACGCAATCCCGTTACCTCGCCGCCATCGCCTCGGCCCAGGAGATCTGGTCCCGTTACAGCGCTGGGTTTCCCGAGTCCTACAAAGGCATTCAGTCACCGGATATCGCACTCGGTGACATTGCACTGATGGAGAAAATCGACGACGGCGAGGGGCTGTCCGTCGCCCTGATGCTGCTCGGGGAAGGGGCCGAACGGCATACGTCGCTGCGACTTTTTTCGCGCGGCGAGTTGCTCTTGAATGACGTCGTACCGGTGCTCCAACGCATGGCACTCAGAGTGACGAGCCGCATCGCCGAGCGACTCACGACCGGCGTGGGACCGGTGCACATCACCTGCTTTGAAGTGAGCGGCGATGACGAAAAGCTCATCGATGACGACGGAACCCTCGAGCGCCTCGCCGCTATCGTGCGCCTGGTCTTGACCAACCACCTCGGCAATGACCGGCTGCTCGGGCTCGGTTTTCTATCCGGTTTTGACTGGCGGCAGATCGACCTGCTCGTCACGTATCGAAACTATTTCACTCAGGTATTTCAGGGATTTTCGATGCAGACGGTCGACGAGACGCTGCTCAAACACCCAGCCGCAGCGAAGCTGTTCTCTGAATATTTTCACACAAAATTCGCGACGGAGCTTGAGTTTTCGCCAGCCGAGCGGACCCGAACGCTGCTGCCTCCTATCGCGCGGCGGATGGATGAGCTGCTTCAAAACGTCACGGTGATTCAGGAAGACGCGATCCTGCGCCGATTTTTCGAGCTGTTCGAGGCGACGCAGCGCACGAACTATTTCCGTCCGGGACGGGCCGACGTCATCTCAATCAAACTCGAGAGCAGCGCGATAGAGCACATGCCGCGCCCCTGCCCGCTCTTCGAGATCTACGTCCACGGCCCGCGTGTCGAGGGCATCCACCTGCGCGGTGGCAGAGTCGCGCGCGGAGGCATTCGTCACAGCGACCGGGGCGACGACTTCCGGACCGAAGTCCTGGGGCTTCAGCGTACGCAGACCCTGAAGAACACGGTCATCGTGCCCGTCGGCTCGAAGGGCGGATTCTTCACGAAGCGGCAGTTTTCGGACCGCGCGCAAATGGCCGTCGAGGCGAAGGCGCAATACGAACAATTCATCGCGGGCCTGCTCGACGTGACGGACAACTACCAGGTGAACGGCATCGTGCCCCCGCCGGGCGTCGTGCGCTACGACCAGGATGACCCGTACCTCGTGGTGGCGGCCGACAAGGGCACGGCCCACTTATCGGATACCGCGAACGGCATCTCGAACCGCTACAAGTTCTGGCTCGACGACGCCTTCGCTTCGGGCGGCTCGGCTGGTTACGACCACAAGGTGATGGGGATCACTTCCAAGGGTGCATGGACGAATGTCGAGCGGCATTTCCGCGAGCTCGGCGTCGACATCCGACAGACCTCGATCCGAGCGGCCGGCGTCGGTGACATGAGCGGCGATGTGTTCGGAAACGGCATGCTCCTGAACGATAAGCTGAAGCTCGTCGCAGCGTTCAACCACAAACACATTTTCCTCGACCCTCACCCCGAAGCCGCCACCGCGTTTGCGGAACGACAGCGCATGTGGAAGCTCCCAGGCTCGCAGTGGAGCGACTACAACCTGAGCACCATCAGCGCCGGCGGCGGGGTGTTCGAGCGTTCCG
>CANMZR010000342.1 GCA_947502375.1 Polyangiaceae bacterium | reverse complement strand
CGCTTGGCCCCATTTTTGCGTGGGCTTCGCGCGTGACGACGGTCCACGTTTCGGGAGAAAAGATCGAATCCGTGCTCGCTCAATTGCGAGCGGAAGAGCCGCTTGAGACCGAGCCGTCGCAGCGAGCCCTTTTGCGCTATGAGCTCGGCACCCTCGAAGAGGCGCGTGGTGACGCGAAAGCCGCCGCGAGCGAATATCTGGCCGCCTTCGATCTCGCACCCGAGTTCCGCGAGCCGCTTCACGCGCTCGCTCGGCTGCTCTTGCGCTCCGGTGATCATCGCAGCATCGCAAGGCTACTCGAGACTCTTGTCACGACGGCGGCCGACCCGGTGGATACGACCACAGCGCTGTGGGAGCTGGCCGCCTACCGATCGGAAGTCCAAGGTGATCTCGCGGGCGCTCGTGAGTGCATCGAGCGCGCTATCCTCGCCGATCCGACTCATGTCGCCAGCTGGATTTCGTTAGAAATCGTTGCAATTAAAGAGAGTGATCGCACGGCACGCGAGCGAGCCCTAGCGGCGCGTGCACGCTTGGCGACCGACCCGACGCTCCAGGGGACGCTGCTCACCGAGCTCGCAAAGCTCGTCGCGGACGCGGGCGATGTGGCCCGAGCCGTGGCCCTCCTCGGAGAGGCACGAGCGCTCGATGGACGGGCGCGTTACCGCTCCCTGCTCGTCCTCGAGGCGGTTGCGCGCGCTGCCGGTGACGTCGAGTGGGAAGCTGTTGCGCTCGAGGGGCAAGCCGACCTCATTGTCACGGCCTCGAACGAACGGCATCGCGGTGATCGGGATGGCGTGCCACACACGGTGCGGCACCCAGCGTATGCCGTGGATGCATGGTTGCGTGCGGCGGCGTTGCGCTCCCGCAAGGGGGATACGTGGGGCGCGATAGCGGCTCTCAATGCGGCGTCGGAACGGATGCCAGGCGAGCCGCTTGTCGTCCGGATGCAGCTCGCCGCCGCCGATGCGGCAGGCGACCCCGCACTGGCACTCCGGATTGCGACCCGTGAAACTCAGCGAGGTGTTTCGGGGCCGGTGGGCGCGGCGCTGTGGGTTCGCATTGGACTCGCCGCCGAAAGCGAAGGTCGCGCCGCCGACGCCGCCGACGCCTACCAGAAGGCGTTGCAGCTCGATCCGGCGAGCGCAGTCGCGGAAGCTCTGCGCCTGCCCGCGCTCCTCGCGATGGAAGACGGAACGCTCCTCGCGCGCGATTTCGAGGCAGCGGCGCGACGCTCCGTTGGGGACGAAGCGCGTGCTCGCTGGCTCGTCACGGCATTTGCGTGGGGGGCACGCAATGGCAACGCCGTTGAGGCGCAGCGTGCTCTCGACGCGTGCGTTCAGTCAGGGATGCCCCTGCCTGAGTCGGCACGGCTGGCACGGATGTTTGCCGCGCTTTCCGAAAATTGGGTCTGGTACGAAGAGGCCACCGTTCGCTTGCTCGAGAGCGAGCCCGCCCGCCGCGCGGTTTTGGGGTTCGAACTTGGTCGAGCTCGGCTCCTGCGCGGTGACTCGGATAGCGCAGCTCTCGCGTTTGGCGAGGTCCTCGCAGCCGACAAAGCCACCGCTTGGCTCGGTCAGGTTTTGGCCGCTTACGTGCCATCTTCGTCCCGCACCCGGGCGCACGCCGTGGCTCGGGTCGCCGAGTTCGAACCGGATGCGGCGCTTTCGAGCGGTCTGGTCACCGTCGCCGCGTGGCTTTCCCTGCGCGAAGGTTCTCCGGTGCGAGCCATTGAGTTGCTCACGCGCGAGCACGAGCGGTCGCCGCAGGATGTGACCGTGGCATTGGTTCTCGCCTCCGTGCTCCGCGACACCGAGCCGTCGGCCGCCGCGCGCGTCGTCGGGCGCTTGGCTTCGAAGCTTGTCGAGCCGTCGCTTGCGGGGTCGTTGCACATTGAATCCGGCCTGCTTTTTTGGCGTGCCGGGCAGCGCCCCGAGGCCATTCTTGCCTTTGAATCCGCGCTCGAGCCGACTCCGATGGCGGCTCGTCGTGCGCTCGCTTGGGCGCTGCGAGCCGCCGAGCCGAACGATCGTACGGTGCGCCATCGGGTTGCGGAACTTCAAGAGGAAGGCGACTCGGATCGCGCGGTGGGCGCTCTCGAACGGTTCGGTCTCGGCGTGCTCGAAAAGGACAGCGACGCGGACGCATGGGCTGCCCTCGAACAACTCGACGAACTCGAGGTCGACGGTGATATCGCGCTTGCGACGGCGCTTGCACGTCTCTTGTGGGCCAGTGAATCTGCTGAGCCTCGCGCGTTTGCCGATGCACTCGATCGCATCGAGGCACTAGGCGGCGGTGCGGCACGTCTCGTCCGGGCGGAGCGCTTCCGTCGTGCTCGCTATTCGGAGACCGAACCCGCCGTTGCCCTGGCGGCGGCGCGAGCGTGGGCCGACGACGAGCCGGCCTTGCACACGGCGCTGGGCTGGCTTTCCGCCGCGGCGTTAGCCAATGACCGAGTTGCCGAGGTCGAGGCACGGCGTGCCGTGGCGCGCCATCTCGAAGGAGAGCCCCGCGTTCAGGCGCTGGCGAGTGCAGTGACGGTTGCAAACCTCGATGGACAGGCGGACTTCATCGGTCTCTTTGACCTCGACTCGGACACGGCGCGTTTGTTGAACCTTGAACTGGCGCAGCCGGGCTCCGCGCCTGGGCGACGCGCGACGGCTCTTCAGCGCGTGGGTGATGCACTGGGTGAGGACGCTCGCGCTCACACCGTTCGCTTGGCACCCTGGTCCGACCTCGCCCGGGGCGCCAACGAGCGCGCGAAAGAGGCGTTTTTCGTGCTGTGCCGTCAGGATGTCTCCGACCTCGCGTCGTGGGAGGGCTTGCGCGCAGCAGCCGAGGCGCTCGGCGACCATGTTACGGTCGGCGCCGCTCTTCTTCAGATAGGCTCGCTGACTCGGGACGACAAAGCTGGCGCGGAATTTCTCGAACAGGCCGGTTTGACGCTGCTAGAGCGGACAGCTTCCCATGACGAAGCCGAAGAGGCTTTCTCGAAAGCGCTTCTTCGTGATCCAAAGCGCCAGCTCGCTTTCGAGCGACTCTACCGGCGTCTTCGGCAGGGCAACCAAGATGACCGCTTGCTCACCATGATTGCGAAGCGCATCGAGGTGACGGACGACACGGCCGAGCTCACAAAAATGTACTGGGAGCGGGCTCGGATTTTTCGCCGCAAAGGCGACCTTCGGGCCGCCCTCGCTGCACTCGACAACGTGGTTGAGATCGAGGTGGACCACGTGGGTGCGCTGGCCTTGCTCGGCGAAATTCGCATCAACAATGCCCGCAATTTAATGGAAGCGGGGAAGGATGCACGCACGGAGTTCGCCGAAGCGGCTCCGGTGTTGGCACGGCTCGCCGCGCTGTCGACGGCTCCGGAGCCGCAGCGCCGCGTGTCCGCCGTTGCCGCCGCCGACGTCTACGAAAAGCAGCTTGGTCAAGGCGAAAAAGCCTTCGATGTCTTGATGCTGCTTCACGAAAACGGCCTCTCGACCCTCGCGGTGCGAGAGCGGCTCGCGCGGCTGGCGGGTAGGCTCGGAAAGTGGGCCGAAGCGGCGAGTTTGCTGGAGGAATTGATGGAGCAGCGCGACACCTCCGCGAGCCGCGCGGACGCCGCTCGCCTCGCGATGGCGATCCATCGGGACAAGCTCCACTCATCGCAGAAAGCCGAGCGTTCCGTGGCGCGGCTGCTCAAAGAAATCCCGGATGATCCCGATGCCATCGAGGTCGTGTTGCGGGCACCGCTCGAGGCGTTGAAGCCTCTCGTGATGGCCGAAACGCGGATGGCCCTCGAACGAAGTCTCGCTATCCAACCGATGGACGCGCGGCGCGCGCGGGCGCTTGCGGAAATCGCCGCCGCCGCAGGCCATTTCGATGCGCAACGCGCCGCTCTCGGTGTGCTTGCGGCGCTCGTGCCGCCCGATGAAGTGCTGCGACAGACCTTGCTGCGTCTCGATACTCGGGTGGCCCACGTGCCGGCGATTGCGCTCGATGCGAGAACGCTTGGAGCGATTTGCGATCCGCTGGACGAGGGCCCATTTGCTGAGCTTTTTTCCGTCATCGCCGAGGTCATATCGGCGGCGCTCGGTCCGTCCTTACGGAGCGAGACCGTCGGGAAAAGAGAGCGCATCGAGGGCGGTGATCCGATCCGTACGGAGGTGGCGCGCTGGATGGGCGCCGTGGGATTCGACGATTTCGAACTCTACCTCGGAGGTCGCAGGCGCCATGGTGCGTCGGGGGTGACGGCGGGAAAGCCGACGCTCATCGTCGGCCTAGAGATGCAGGCTCCGCTCGATGCGGCGAGCCGGGCGGCCGTGGCACGTGAAGCTTTCGCGCTCCGTCGTGGGATCACCGCCGTTTTGCATAACGATGACCACACCATCGCTTCGATTGTGGCTTCTGTCAGCAACGCGGTTGGTGTGCCCATGCGCGTTCCCGCGTACGCGATTTACAACGAAGTCGATCGCGCTATTCAAAAGGCAATGAATCGAAAGATTCGAAAAGCCGCCGCCGAACTGTGCGGACACATCGTTGAACATCAACTTCAGGTCGCACCTTGGATCGCCGCGGCTCGGCGCAGCATCGATCGGATGTCGCTCGTCGCCGCAGGGGATGCCGCGACCGTGATTGATGCGGTGGTAGGTTCGCGCGGAACCCCGGGGCGCGCCACCTGGCAAACGGACGTTCGAGCGGTGAGTATGCTCCGGTTCGCGCTGTCACGTGATTATCTCGAGCTCCGCCGCCTTCTTGGAATGGGGATGTCATGAGTCGAAGGCCGCCCAAACCTCCCATCGACGCGGTGACGTCGCCCGACAAGGCAAAGCAAACCCCAGCGGTCCGGCCGAAGTTCGCGAGGACGCAACTCGGTGGCGGGAAGCTGTTCTCGACAGACGCGAGCAAGGTGCGCGAGGCACTGCCGAGTGCCGAGGAGGGCGACGCCCTTTTTGATCAGCTCTTCGATGGCGGTACGCAGGCGGACGGCGACGAGCTTCCGACACAAATTCCCGAGACGGACGACGGGGAGACGGAGACTCACGTCTTTACGTACGGGGACGTGGTTCGAGCCGCTTCGGGCGACCTCTCGGCGGAGGGCGAAAACAACTCTGACGACCGCGAGACGCTGTTTTTCAATCGTTGGGCGGAGACTTCCGTTGGCCCCGAAGAGGACGGTCCGGCCAGCATGGCCGGGGCCGATGAGACTTCGACGGTCATCCGGTCGAGCCTCGACGAAACGGGTACGTCCGTGTTCGGTGTCGGCGCGGGCTCGGCCGATCCATTCGAGACCAATGTTTTTGTCTCGTTAGCCGCCGAAGACTTTTCGGATTTGAGCCGTTCCTACCGGGTCGAGGGGCTCTCAATGGACCGCGGCTCGGCCGAAGAACTAGAGCTCGACGATGTCGAGTTGCTCGCTGAGTTGGAGGACGCATTCGGTGGCCTGGCACCGCGTTTATTGGCCTCGCAGCTCGTCCAAGCGGGCGTGCAACTCGACCTCCCCCAGACGGCGCTTGCGCCTTCGAGCTCGCGTCCTCCCGA
>CANMZR010000341.1 GCA_947502375.1 Polyangiaceae bacterium | reverse complement strand
CTCCGTCGACGGCCGTAGCGGTGTCGGCCGCCGCCTTACCAGCTGCGGACGTTTTCGCACGTTGGGGCTGTTTTTTTCCGGAGTTTAGCGCCTTGACGCCCGCCTTTCGCGCCCGCTCCAGGAGCAGGACCGCTCCCCTGCCGTCGATCGAGTGCCGCAGTTGTTCGAGGCGCTGTGCAATCGCGGGAACCAGGTCGTCGTCCAGCTCGCCGAGGAGAAATCCGAAGTCGAGTTTGGGCTCGACCGGCTGCGTGCCCCGCAGGTTCGTCAACTGTTCGAGGCGGCCTTCGAGCGCCTGCACTGCAGCCGGTGTCGGCGCGGGGAGCGTCGCCAGAGGCATGGTCGGCAGCTCCTCGAGCGGCAGGTCCGGGACGACGGATGCGGAGGCCTTGCCGGCGGGCGGAGAGTCCCCAGCCGCGGGGGCTGCGACCGATAGGGCCAAGAGGCCAATGAAAAAAGCGCGACGCATGGTCAAGAGACGCCGCTCCGTGGCATCAGCTTCCCAACCTTACTCAGCCACGCGAAAATCGAACAATTCCCCGTCATAGCTGCGCCAGGACACCTCGACGCGTTCGACTCGAGCCGCTCCCGGCCCGTGATGCGCCCAAGCGACGAACTCTCTGATTTCGGCCTCATCACCTTCGGCCACGAGCTCCACCGATTCGTCCGGGAGGTTCTTCACCCAGCCGGTGAGCCCGAGACGCTTGGCTTCGCGCTGTGAACCGGCCCGGTAAAAGACGCCCTGAACGCGCCCGTAGACGCGCAAGTGAATTTGCTTCAGCCCCAAGTTTTTCCGGTCGCCTCAGCCTCTGAACCTAGTCTTGCCATGGCGTGCGATGCAAGGGGTAGGGCGTGCAAGCCCGTGCGAGCTGAGCCCGCACCGTGACGGGGCCGTCTCCCGCCCCTTCCGAAACGAAGCCCGAATCGCAGACGGAGCGACTTTATCCTCGGAATCGAAGCACGAGCGCAACGAGGCCGAACCCGACGAGCATAAAAAGAAAAGCCCCGAGGACGAGCTTCGTCCGGCTGGTCGCGGCTGGCGCAGAAGGGGAGGCGCTATCGACCGACCCGAGCCCTGGAGGCTGCGCGGTGGCAAGCGCTTGTTCGCGGGCGGCTTTGCGGCTTGCGGCGAACTGTGCGACGAGCGCGTCCAGCTCAGGAGGCCGGCGCAAGAGCGTCGCCGCGTTGTCGCTGGACGGACCGCGATCGTCGGAGTCCTCAAGCTGAGGTTCTTCGCTTGCTACCCTGGGCACCCGCGCGCGTCGGTCAGGGGCCACCGGAGAGGGCAAACTCCCCATCGCGACCCGGTCTTGTTCCCCAGGCCGTGCCGCTGGCGATGCAGTGGTCGCTGGCGATGCAGTGGTCGCTGCCGCTGCCGCTGCCGTCGCCGCTGCCGTTGCGCCCACGATTGACGGCGCACCGGGGGGCCGAAGGGCGCGCCAGGCATCGAGGGCTTCCAGCGCGGATTGAAAACGATCTTCAGGTGCCCGAGCGAGGCCCGTGGCGAGGAAGCTCTCGAGTCTCGTCTCGGTGGGGGTCCCCGTTGCGACGGCGAGGGGCAGCGGGTTTTGCCGCATTTTGAGCTCCATCATCACCACCGCGTTCTTGGCCTGATAAGGGAGCTTTCCGGAAAGCGCCTGGTAGATGAGCGTCGCGCAAGCGTAAATGTCCGCGCGATGATCGACCGTCTTCGCGCGACCGATTTGCTCGGGGGGCATGAAGGAGAACGTGCCGAGGCTCTGGCCCACCTGTGTCAGGCTATGCTCGGTGAATTCCTTCGGAAGTTTCGAGATGCCGAAGTCCAGAATTTTGACCTTGAGCGGTCCCGCCTGCGTCTCGAGGAACACGTTGGACGGCTTCAGGTCACGGTGAACGATGCCGGCTGCGTGGGCGTCGACGAGTCCCACCCAGACCGCTTCCACAATGCCCCATAGTTCCGGCATCGCAATGGGCCCCGTGCGCTTCAGTCGCTCGACGAGGGACTCTCCTTCGAGCAACTCGAAAACAATGACGATCCCATGTTCGCTATCGTCCTCGACGTCGAACACTTGCGTCACGAAATCGCTCTTGATGGCGCCAGCCGCGCGCGCTTCACGCCGAAACCGCTCGATTGCAGTTTGTTTGTCTTTCGCTTCCTCCCTCAGCACCTTCAGCGCGACGCGGCGACCGGTGCGGGTGTTTTCCGCGGCGAATACCTCGCCCATCCCGCCCTTACCAAGCGGACCCTGCACGCGATAATGACCGGCGACGATTGTCCCGACTTCAATGGCCACGCAGGTTCTCCACTCGGCTCAGAAGTGTCCCGCTACGAAGGCGCCGGCTCCACCGCCACTGGCGTACGGCACCAGCGTCCACGTTCCACCGAACGCACCGGTGTTCACGCGGGGAGGCGTGCCCCCGGCCTTCAGGCCAAGCACGAGGGTGGTCGCCGCTCCTGCAATCGTCAGCCCCATCAGCCCGTCCGTCACACCGTTGAAGGTCTTTACGGTGCCCTGCTGGGCTGTCAGGTCGACTCCTGCGGCGGCGCTCTCTGGCGTGTTTGCGGCGTCGTAGTCGCTCTTTTTCGAGAGCGCGAGTCCACCCGTTATCCCCCAGGAGATACCGCTCAAGACCGTGAGCCCACCCACGACCCAAACCGCTGTGGGGAGGTGGCGCTTCGAAGCTCCCATCGAAGAGCCATCCCCGCCGTCACTGCCCGCGCCAACGCCGGCTTGGCCGGTGCCCACGAGCGGCTTGGCCGCCTCGAACAGAAAATCTTTTTTGAGCTTGTCGCCGGTCTTTACGTCGACGGACCAGGTTTGGTCGGGATACCCGGCCAAGGACACGACGAAGGTGTGTTCACCCACGTGAACGACCAGCTGTACCGGCAACGTTCCGAGCGCGTAACGGTTTCTCACGTCCGCGCCCCGTCGTGGCTTTCGCGTATCGACGAGCGTGGCGTTCGAAAGATCGGTCGTGATCGTCACGGTCCCGGACCCCTGTTCGAGCAGCCGAAGGTCCTTTTCGACTTGAGCTTTATCATCGGGAGCAATGGTCGCCCCCCGCTTTGTCAGGTAGCGACGAAAGCAATCCATCGCTTCGCCATCCAGCTCGAGCTTTGCGGCACTGAGCGCCATGTTCTGTAGGGCGTTCACCGAGCCGGAGAGCTGGTAGGCGCGCTTGAAGAGCGGGTAAGCCTCTTCGTAGCGGGCCCCGTCGGAGTCTTGAAGAAATGTGACCCCCGCGGCCATGCTCTTTTTTGCAGCCTCGAGTTGAGTCGCTACAACCTCGCCCTTCGGTTCGGGTTCGCAGCGCTGTGCAAATGCGCTGCCCGACACGAGGGAAAGCGCCGCACCTGCGGTCACGGTGACGAGCAAGCGAAGAGACGGATGAGCCTGCGAGCGCATGGTGGGAGAAGCTACCTTGCCAGATGGCCTGCGAATAGCTTTATCCGAGTGGGGCCGGGTGGGGCGGCAGCGAACGCTATTCGTCCGTCGCGCGAAGGTTGACCAAGACCGCGAGATCTTCCAGCGTCGAGATGTCACCGGTGAGTTCGCGCCCGGCCGCGACGTCTTTCAACAGCCGGCGCATGATCTTTCCGCTGCGCGTTTTTGGAAGGGATTCGGCAAACCGGATTTGGTCCGGACGTGCGAATTTTCCGAGACAGTTCCCAACGTGTTCGGTGAGCTCGGCGGCGAGAGTTGGCCCAACTTCGATCCCTTGCCCGACCGTGACGAACACGACGAGCGCTTGACCCTTGAGATCGTCCGCCCGCCCGACCGCCGCCGCTTCGACGACCGCTGGGTGGGACACGAGTGCGCTCTCCACCTCGGCTGTCCCGAGGCGATGCCCGGCGACGTTGAGAACGTCGTCGAGCCGACCCACGACCCAGTAGTAGCCGTCCGCGTCGCGTCGTGCACCGTCCCCGGTGACGTAGACGCCTTCGATCGCGGAAAAGTATTGCTCGCGAAAGCGGACGTCGTCGCCCCATACCGTGCGAATCATCGACGGCCATGGGCGTTTCAGCACGAGCAAGCCACCTGCATCTTCCGGGAGCGGAGTCCCCGCCGCGTCGACGATGGCCGGTTCAACCCCAAAAAAGGGCAGTCCGGTCGATCCTGGCTTGGCATCCACGGCGCCCGGCAAGGTGACGAGCATGATCGAACCGGTCTCGGTCTGCCACCAGGTGTCCACGACGGGACAGCGCTTGCCGCCGATCGCATCGCGGTACCAGATCCAAGCTTCCGGGTTGATGGGTTCGCCGACGGAGCCGAGCAACCGCAGGCTCGATAGGTCGTGCCGGTCAGGCCACTCGCGGCCCGCCCGCATGAAGGCCCTTATCGCCGTTGGTGCGGTGTATAAAATGGTCACCCCATGACGCTCGATGATGCTCCAAAAGCGGGCCCAATCGGGGTAATTGGGCGCGCCCTCGTACATCATGCACGTGGCGCCGCAGGAGAGTGGCCCGTAGACGATGTAGCTGTGGCCAGTCACCCAGCCGACGTCAGCCGTGCACCAATAAATGTCGTCTTCCTTGAGGTCGAACACGTATTTGCTACTGACGTGCACCCCGGCCAAGTAGCCCGCCGACGTGTGCAGAACGCCCTTTGGCCGCCCCGTGGAGCCCGAGGTGTAAAGAATAAAAAGCGGATGTTCCGCCGGTACGATCTCGGGTGCAGAACTCTCGCCTTTTGCCCGTGTGCACAGCTCCAGCCAGTCGTGGTCACGACCGGCTTGCAGCGTTGCGCTCTGGCAGTTCTTGTCGGGCTGGGCGGTGTCGGGTTGGGCGTTGTGGTTGAGCCTTTTCAACACGATGACGGCTTCGACGGTGCGGGTGGCGGCGCTCTCGAGGGCCTCGTCCACCATGCGCTTCAAAGGCACGAGCTTGCCACGGCGCCAGGCTGCATCTTGGGTGACGACGACCTTGGCACCGCAATCGACGATTCGGTCCCTGAGTGCTTCGGGCGCGAACCCACCGAATACCACCGTGTGAACCGCGCCGATGCGGGCGCACGCGAGCATCGCCACGGCGGCGAAGGGGTGCATCCCCATGTAGATTGCAACGCGGTCGCCGGCTCCGACGCCGAGCGCTCTTAAGCCGCGCGTGAAGGCGCAAACCTCTCGGTGGAGCTGGGCGTAAGTTAGCGTAATCACCTCGCCGGTCTCGGCTTCCCAGATCACTGCTGCCTTGTTTTTTCTGGGACCGTTGAGATGCCGATCGAGGCAACTCTCCGAGACGTTCAGCTCCGTACCCAAGAACCAGCGGGCGTGGGGTGCCTGCCATTCGAGCAACGTCGTCCACGGTTTTCGGAAGACCAGGTCGCGTGTCTCGCGGCGCCAGAACTCTTCGGGAGCATCGAGACTTTCGCGATAAAGCTTCTCGTATTCTTCTCGAAGACCGACGCGTGCGCGCTCGGCAAATTCCGTTGGCGGTGAAAAACGCCGAGTCTCCTTAAGCACCGAGACGATGGTGCTCGACGCCAAGCTCGTCGCGGCCTCGGCCTCGGCGCCGGAGGCTCGAGCGCCGTCTTTGAAGCTGGTCATGA
>CANMZR010000340.1 GCA_947502375.1 Polyangiaceae bacterium | reverse complement strand
GGTGAGGCGGCGTCCAGGCCAGGCGTGCCCGACAGACGCCTTCGCGGCGGCGACCGTGGAGTGCAACCCGAAGATGGACCTCTGCGACGTGGCCGAGACGTGCACGGGCATGGCGCCGACCTGCCCGACAGACGCCATGGCAGCGGCGGGTTTCGAGTGCCGCCCGAAGAACGGCAAATGCGACGAAGCCGAGACGTGCAATGGCATGGTGAAGACCTGCCCGACTGACGCCGTGATTGCGGTCAACATGTCCGGCGATTGTGATCCGAATACGCAATCCTGCAACGGGGTCGACATAACGTGCAAGCTCACGGAAGGCGAAGTCTGCATGGATGATGGCGATTGCCTGAGCAACCTGTGTGATCCCGTTATGTTTAAGTGTGTGATACCGGCCTGATGGTTCCTGTCTGCCTTTGAAGCGGGCGCCGTCGTTGTCCTTGCAAGGTGTGCCAGCCAAAGTCCGTCGGACGCGGGGTTCCGTGTGCTTTTGCGTGCTTTTCGCCGCTGCGTGCGGACATGGCGTGGAGCCGCCTGGGCGTGCGGTTACCGACGACTCGGTGACGGCTGCGTCAACGTGGATGCCTGCGCTCGTGCCTGCGCTCGTGCCTGCTTTTGGGACGGAAGGCGATCCCCGCTCGCTGTCTCCCAACGCTCCAGGCGCCACTGAAACGGCGCGTCCGAAGCTGGCCAGCATCGCGATGCGGACGTGGGTGTACCAGGAGCCGCGCGAGGATTCACAGAAGCTCGGCTATTTGCGCGCGGGTGCCGTCATCGAGCGCGCGTCGGAACCTTCGAGTATCCGGGATTGCGAGGGCGGTTGGTATCGCGTCGCGCCGCGCGGGTTCGTGTGCGTAGGCAAGGGCGCATCCCTCGACTTGCAACACCCGATCGTCGTTACGGCCCACAAAGCGCCTCGGCGCGGCGAGCCTTTTCCTTACCCCTATGTGATAAGCGGGTCACCGCCGCCGCACCTCTACTTCAAGCTGCCGAGCGAGGCCGAGCAACACTACGCCGAGGGCGCGGACCGGGAGCGAAGCATCGCTCTTCGAGGCGCGAAAGTGCGCGAGGAACTCGGGCCGGCGGATGCGGTGCCCACGAGCTGGCTCGACGGCGCCGCTTTTCCAAAGCCTTACGGCGCCGCTTCACCCCTTAGCTACCGCGCTCATCGCGGCAGGGCCGGGGTGGCCTCTGCCTTTGGACTCATCGCCACCTTCGACTGGACGGGCCGGCCCATGGGCCTCACGACGGAACTCGATCTCATTGCGCTCGATCGGACCCGCGTGGCGCCCTCGAGTGCGCTGCGCGGCGTCGTGCTCGACCGTCCAGGTACCCCTGCGTTCGTGATCGCTTACGCCACTTCTGTGTACGAACTCATCGATGGCCCAACGGGGCCCGTACCGAAGAAAAAGGGCGAGGTGACGTATCGTTCAGGCTGGGCGCTCACGGGCCGGAACAACGGCTCCCCCTCGGGCTTGCTGGAGACGACCCAAGGGGGGTGGCTGCCGGCAGCGGCCCTGCGGATCGCAAAGCTCCGAGAGGATCCCAACGGTTTTGCGGCCGCCGGTCGAAAGTGGATCGACGTTTCTATCCGTCAGCAATTGCTCGTTGCATACGAGGGTCGTCAACCGGTCTTTGCGGCGCTGATCTCGACTGGCTCAGGTGATCTCGGCGATCCTGAGACGACCACCGCGACCGTGCGGGGGGCGTTCATGATCGCAAGCAAGCACGTGAGCGGCACTATGGACGGGGACGAACACACCCGCGAGTCCGTCGATCTTCGCGACGTTCCCTACATTCAGTACTTCCACAAAGGCTACGCGCTTCACGGTGCCTTTTGGCACGACGATTTCGGCAAGGTCAGAAGCCACGGCTGCGTGAACCTCGCGCCCGCGGATGCCGCTTGGCTGTTTGACTGGACCGAGCCCAACGTCCCGGCGGGATGGCACGGGGCGCTGAATCCAAACTACGGCACGCTTGTCTATACGCACGGTTAGCGCGCCGTACCTCAGCCCCGACCATGAAGATCGGACTTGACCAGGCGACCCCTTTCTCGTAGGGTCCGCCCCTTCGAGGAATCCCATGGCAGTTCACATTCGACTTGCGCGAGCCGGCACGAGCAAGGTGCCCTTTTACCGTATTGTTGCAGCCGACCACCGGTCGTCCCGCGGAGGCCGCTTCATCGAGCGTCTCGGCACCTGGGATCCGCGTCGCAAGGAGCTCGTCCTGAACGGCGTTCGTATCCAGCATTGGCTCGGAGTCGGTGCCCAGCCGAGCGCGGTTGTCGGGCAGCTTCTGAAGCGGTCGGCCAAGTCGCAGGCCGAGGCCACCTGATGTCACGGAGCGCGGACGGTCTCGCGGGCCTCGTCGAGGTTCTCGCGCGAGCTCTTGTTGACCAGCCTGATCGCGTCCGAGTGGACCTCGCTCGCGGCGATCGCCA
This sequence comes from Polyangiaceae bacterium, assembly GCA_947502375.1. GTDB lineage: Bacteria > Myxococcota_A > Polyangia > Polyangiales > Polyangiaceae > SYFR01. The sequence goes on along the minus strand of CANMZR010000340.1, from coordinate 3,101 downwards.
TCCCCGGATCGAATTGACGGTCGACCCAGACGACATCGGTAAAGTGATCGGCAAAGACGGTCGCACCGCTCAATCGATGCGCGTTTTGCTGAACGCTGCTGCCACGAAGCAGGGCTTCAACCGCGCGTTCCTCGACGTCGTTGACTGAGCTTCGCCACGGCCGTGAGTGGGCTTCGTCACTGCCGTGAGTGGGCGTCTTCGTGCCGTGAGTGGGCGTCTTCGTGCCGTGAGTGGGCGTCTTCGTGCCGTGAGTGGGCGTCGTCCCATTGACTGAGGCTCGTTACATTGCGGTGGCGGTCGTGGCGCGGCCGCACGGAGTGGCCGGTGAGCTGCGGCTTACGGTGTACAATCTCGATTCCGATTTGTTGCTCGGGAAGCCGCAACTTCGACTGCGATTCATCGACGGGACGCTGCGCCCGCTTCGCATGAATGCCGTCCGGCGCGTGCCAGGCGCCATGCTCGTCCGGCTGGAGTCCGTCACGAGCCGCGATGCCGCCGAGGCCATGCGTGGCGCCATCGTGGAAGTGCCGCGTTCGGCCCTTGGAAGCCCTGCCGCCGGAGAGTTTTTTCACTGCGATCTCGAGGGCTGTGACGTTTACCACGGTGACCTCTTCGGTCGCGTCGAGCGCGTGCTCTCGTACCCGACCTGCGATGCGCTGCTCATCGAACGCCCCGACGGCGCGAAGCTGGAAGTTCCCATAACCGATGCGTTCGTGGCCCGCATCGATGTCGACGACCGGCGGATCGAACTCGCGAATCTCCCAGAGTAATCGGTGCGATTCGACGTCGTTACACTGTTTCCCGAAATGTTTTCGGGCGTCGCAACGCTCGGAGTCGTAGGCCGGGCGAGCACGGCCGGGCAGCTAGCCTTTCGCTTCCGAAGTCCCCGCGAGTTTGGCCTCGGTCGGCACCAGCGTGTCGATGACACACCCTACGGCGGCGGCGCCGGGATGGTGATGCGGGTTGACTGCATGGTCGCTTGCCTGGAAGCGCTCGACGCCGAGGCGCCTGCGGGCACAGAAGGGGTGCTCCGTGGCCACCGCATCTTACTCACACCGCGGGGGGTGCCGTTTGGGCAAGAGCGGGCGTTTGAGCTCGCCAGGCTGCCCGCGCTCACCTTGATTTGTGGCCGCTACGAAGGCGTTGATGAGCGGATTCGGGACTACATCGATGAAGAGCTTTCGCTGGGCGATTTCGTCCTTTCGGGCGGAGAAATCGCCGCCATGGCCGTGATCGACGCGGTGTCGCGGCTGCTACCTGGCGTGCTCGGCAACCCCGAGTCGCTCGCGAGCGAGTCGCACAGCCCTGAAAATGCTGGATTCTTGGAGTATCCGCACTACACGCGACCCGTCACGTACCGCGGCGTGCGCGTGCCTGACGTCTTGGCTGGTGGGAATCACGCGGCCATCGACGCCTGGCGCCGCGAGCAATCCAAAACGCGAACCGAAACCGTGCGTCCCGACTTGTGGCGTCGATTGCCGAAGCCCGAGTGAGTTCAACCTTGGGTTCAGGCCCGCACCAAAACTTCCGCTTTCAGGCGTCCCTTACTTCGTTGGCGGCAGCTGAAACGCCTTGTAACCGCGGAAGGTAAAGGACGTGACGGAATCGGGAAATACGCGGCCTTTGAAATAGCCCAGGCTCACGACTTTGCCACCGAATACACCCGCTGCAGCGATGGTGACGGGACCTGGCGCGACATCGAGGGCCGAGTAGAGGCCTAGCGTGCTCGTGCTGTGTGCGTCGATATCGGGCAGCGGATTGTCTTCGTTGTCCGTGAAATACGACAGCGAGAACTTTGGCTGGTCGATGTCGACGACCGCATCGACGAGGCGCACGTTGGCACAGTCGTGGACCTCGCCTGCGATGGCGCCATGGCCGGCCGTTACCGTCTTACCGAGCGCCACCTGGGAGATCAGTTGGTAATCATCTGCCGCGAGTGCACGGACGTCTTTCTCGTAGGTGCCGGTCTTCGCTTCCGCGTTCGAGACGAAGAGGCCGTACTCGTAGATCGGTGCCCAGATGTCACCTGCCGTGATGACGAGGAGCTCCGTTTCCGTCGGGACGTTCGCATACTCGTAGGTGCACTCGTAACGCGTGCCGCACTCTTTGTTTTCCTCCGGAACGCCGCTCGCCTTGCAACTCGCGGGGGTGGTCACGGACTTACCGACGAGCTCCCCCGGGTTGCCGTCCTCGGCTCCCCCGCGCACGACTTTGTGCAATTCGATTGTGAGGTTCTTCGACTCGCATCCGTGGGAAAAAATCCTCACGGTTCCGGTGAGCTTCACGAGCTTCGAGTTCGCCGTGTCCGGGGCAGCCGGGAAACTTTCTGGCTCGAAGCATGAGAGGTCCGGCGCGCCCGTGCCAGCATATTCCTTCACGTCGGTCGAGCGCGTGAGTTCGACCGTCTGTCCGTTGGCTTTCGGCGGCAGTGCGGTCGAGACTCCGCAGCTGTCGATGGGCCCGCCCTGGCACGAGTTGACGACGCCGTTCGCGCTGCAGAAGGCGTCGTTCGTCGGCGTGCAGTGTCCCGGGCACGCGGTCGAGGGATCGTAGGTCACGCCACCAAGCGCCGCGCAGCCGCTGTTCGTAGCGCCACCACCGCCACCACCACCGCCGTCACTCGAACAAGCGACGACACCGAGAACCGCGACATAGCTTAACAAGGAGGCGAGGAGCGAGCTGCGCATGATGCCGGAGCCTAATGGATCGCTGCCCGGTTCGCAAACCGCCGCGACCGAATACGGTGCGTGTAAGCTGCGCTCCGTGAGTGCATCGGTGGCCATTCGCGCGCGGGCCAGAGAGCTTGGGTTTGACGCGATTGCCTTTGCCCGGGCCGAACCCCTCGCGGTCGATCACCCCCGCTATCTCGAGTTTCTCGACCGGGGTTATCACGGTGAGATGGGCTATCTCGCCGACAACGCGGCACTTCGTGAACGCGTCGACACGCCCGAGTTGCTCGAAGGCACGCGAACAGTGATTTGCCTCGCGCGTCGCTACGCCCGCGCCGAGGACCCCGCTTGCGCGCCGCTCGTTCCGACGATTGCCCGTTACGCACGTGGGCGCGATTACCATAACTTCATCCAGAAGCGCGCACGGCTCCT
>CANMZR010000339.1 GCA_947502375.1 Polyangiaceae bacterium | reverse complement strand
GCCTTGGTGCGATCGCTCCGCACCCTCGCGTCGGGTGACGTGGAGCCACTGGTCGCGCGCATGAAGCGCCAGATCCAGCGTGCCGAAGGCTACGCGACGCTCAGCACCATGGGAGATGACCCGGCTTCGCTCGTCCTGCGTCGTGACGTCGGCGTCGTTGCCGGGGTCAGCGCGACCATGCTGGCATTGAAAGCCATCAAGCTTTTACCGAGTATTCCGTTCGCACCCGGCTACAAACTCGTGGTCCTTACGCCGCTCTATATCGTCGCGAGCATGCAGACGAAGTCGCGCTTTGGAGCGACCTTGACCGGCCTGACGATGGGAACCGTCGCCTTTTTAATGGGGGATGGGCGTTATGGGCTCTTCGAGATCTTGAAGCACCTCGCTCCCGGCGTTTTATGCGACCTCTGCTTGCCTTGGATGCTCCGCGGCGGTCGAACGCCGAGTCGCTTGGCCTGGTCGCTCTTTGGGGGCCTGGTCGGGGTAGGGCGAGTGGCAACCGTTTTCCTCGTCACCTTGGCGTTGCAGCCGCCCAAGCTCGCCTACGCGGGCGTGGTCCCCAACTTGATGTTTCAAGTCCTCTTTGGCTCACTTTCAGGCTATGTGTCGGCGCACGTTTTTCGCGCGATGAAAGCCGCTGAGCCCGCGAACGATGGCTCAGACCTTAACGATCCGAACGCACCGAAAGTTGAACTTCAGACATGATTCCAGCGAGAGCATTGGACGGACGGACACACATTGAGTCTCGTCTCATGGGCGAGTCGCTTCAGGACCGTGAGGTCTTGGCGCAAACGGACTCTTCGAATGAATTCAAAATCCTTCCCGATGTGATTCTCGTCGGCATCGGCGGCCACTCGATCTTCGACCGTGGGCGCGCGGCCCTGCTGCCGCTCGCCGAAGAGCTATCGACTGCGCGCAGCCAAAAACACAAGATGTTGCTCGGCGTCGGTGGCGGCACACGCGTACGGCACACGCTCGCTATCGCGCTCGATCTTGGATTGCCCACCGGCGGCATTGCGCAGCTCGTGGGTGCGATGGAAGAGTGCAACGCCGTCTTCCTGAATGCGTTGCTCGCGAAGCACGGCTCGATTGTCATGCAGCGCGAACACTTCTGGGAGCTGCCGCTCTACCTGAGCACGGGCATGCTGCCGATTGTCATCAGCATCCCGCCGTACCATTTCTGGGAGCCACCGCCCGAGGACGGCGCGCTGCCGTCTCACGGAAGCGATTTCGGGTTGTTCATTCACGCGGAAGTGCTCGGGATGAAGCGAATCATCTTCGTGAAAGACGAAGATGGCCTTTACGATCGCGATCCTAAAAAACATGCCGACGCGCGCTTCATCCCGCGGACGACCCTCGAAGCGTTGCTAGCCGACATGCCGGCTGAGTTGATCTTGGATCGCCAGCTTTTCGCTTGCTGGAAAGATGCGCGGCACGTCGAAGAAGTCCAGATTGTCAATGGCCTCAAGCCCGGTATGCTGCTGCGCGCCCTCGCGGGTGAGCCCGTCGGTACGATCATCACGAAGGAGACTCGCCGTGGTTGAGCGTCGCGTCATCCCCAGTACCCTCGCGAACCTGCCACTGACCGGCGGAGAAACGCTGCCCTACGAAGGCGTCGCGATGATGCCGAGTGTCAAGGTCATCAAGGTCGGCGGCCAGTCGATCATGGACCGCGGACGTGCGGCGTTGTTCCCGTTGCTCCAAGAAATTCGCACCATCAAGGACCAGCACCGCCTGCTCTTGACGGCGGGCGGTGGCACGCGCGCGCGGCACGTTTATTCGGTGGCCTCCGAGTTGGAGTTGCCGACGGGCCTGCTCGCCGCACTCGGGGGCTACGTCCCGCGCCAGAACGCTCGAATGCTCCAGATGTTGCTCGCCGAGGACGGCGGCATCTACATCATGACCGATGACTTCGAGAAGCTTCCTCTCTACTTCCGCCTTGGCTGCATTCCGGTCATGACGGGCATGCCGCCGTTCGGATACTGGGAGAAACCTTCCGCAGAAGGACGGATCCCGGCAAACCGGACGGACGCGGGGACGTTTCTCTCGGCCGAGGCACTCGGCAGCACGCGCGTTTGGTTCGCAAAGGATGAAGAGGGTCTCTACGAAGACGATCCAAAGAAGAACCCCGCAGCGAAGCTCATCCGCCGGATCGGAGCGAAAGAGCTCATTTCCAGGGGTTTGAAGGACCTTATCATCGAACGGTCGGCGCTCGAGTACCTCACCCGTTCGCGTTACGTTCGCGAAATTCAGGTCTTCAATGCACTCGTGCCGGGCAATTTGACGCGAGCGCTCGCTGGCGAAGCCGTCGGCACCATCATCTATCAAGACTGAGTGAGAACGGAGGAGCAAACGATGCCTCGCTTGCGTCGCCAGCTCGTTATCGGGATTCTGCTTCTTGTGGTGGCGGGATGCCATCGCGGGAAAAACCAGGGGGCTCCGATTGAAGTGACCGTGGCCGCTGCGGTGAGTTTAAGGGGCGTGCTGCCGGAGCTTATCGAAGCGTTCGGCACCGAGCACGCTCGACCGCACGTGGTTGCCGTTTATGGTGGTTCGGGGGACCTCCGGAAACGGGTCGAAGATGGTGCTCCATTTGACGTCGTCTTGTTTGCGGCCGGCGCCCCGGTGGATCGGTTGATCGAGGCGAGACATGTCGCCAAGGAAACGCGCACCGTCATCGCTCACAACCGGCTCGTACTCATTGGACCGACGGGCGGCCGGCGCATCGATTGGCAATCCCTCGACCAGCTTGCGGACGACGAGAAACTCGCCATCGGTGAACCCGAAGCCGTACCCGCCGGGGCGTATGCGAAGAGCGCCCTGCAGGCGCTTGGGAAGTGGGACAAAGTTCAGGGAAAGCTGGTCTTTGGCGCCGACGTGGGGGCCGTGCTCTCCTATGTGCGCCGCGGTGAAGTCGTCGCTGCAGTGGTCTATACGACCGAGGTCGTCGGCGTGAAAGACGTCGTCGTTCTCGAGGAGGCGAAGGGCACCTGGGCTCCGCGTCCCGAAGTCGTGGGTGGCACCGTCAAGGCCGGGGCGCACGCGGGACCTGGAGCAAGGTTTCTCGAGTTTCTCGTCAGTCCCAAGGCCCGCGGGCTCTTGCAAGCGCGTGGCTTCGATGTGGACGGTTGATGAAGTCATGAACACCTCGTGACCGATCCCTTTTTTCCGGTTTGGCTCTCGCTTGGGGTCGCGCTCCTGGCGTTGGTCGTGACCGCACCGCTCGGCATCGGGCTTGCGTGGTTTCAGGCATCGCGCCAGCACCGGTTTCGCGGGTTGATAGACGGGCTCGTGCTGATGCCGATGGTGCTTCCACCGAGCGTCGTCGGTCTTTTCTTGGTCTGGATTTTCGGCCGCCGCGGGGTTGTCGGGCACGCACTCGAAAGCGTTGGGGTTCGACTCGTTTTCACCCCCTGGGCGGCTGCGATAGCGTCGGGAGTCGTTGCGTTGCCCGTCCTGGTAAAAGCTGCGCAGCCCGCGATGGAGGCGGTGCCTCAGGAGCTCATTCTCATTGGGCGCACGCTGGGCCTCCCACCCCACGAGGTCTTCCTTCGGGTGGTCTTGCGCGGTGCGTGGCGCGGGATCGTCACGGGCCTGATGCTCGCTTTCGTGCGCGCCATTGGCGAGTTTGGTGCGACGCTGATGTTTGCCGGCAACATCCCCGGTCGCACCAACACGATGCCGATTGAAATCTGGAGCGCGTATCAAGGCGGCGAGGAATCGCGGGCTTTTCGTTACGTCCTCGTGCTTACGGCGCTTGGCGTAATGACCGTTTTTGTCTCTGCGCGGTTGGCTCCCTCGAAGCCGCGGCGGCTCGGATGAAGGCCGTCGAAGCGCGGTTTCGAGCCTCGGTGAGCAGCGGCGGCAGCGCTTTTTCGGTGGAGGTCGAGCTTGAGTTGGAGCGCGGCGTTTTGGTCCTCTTCGGGCCATCGGGTTCTGGAAAAACGTTGTGTCTTCAGACGTTGGTCGGCTCGATCGATGCGGACGAGGGGCAAGCGTCGATTTGCGGTCAATCGGTCTTTGACGTCGCACGTGGGTCCAAGTTAGCGACGCACCTGCGCCGCATCGGATACGTTCCCCAGCACCATTCGCTGTTCCCGTTCTGCGACGTCACCGCGAACGTCGTCTTCGGGCTGCCGCGGGCGCAACGTCAGCGCATCCCGGCCGAGATCAACGCCTTGTTCGAGGAACTCGGTATTGACCATCTGCGAGGCTCGATGCCAGAGAGCCTGTCGGGAGGAGAGCGCCAGCGCGTGGCACTGGCCCGCGCACTCGCCGTCGAGCCGCGTCTGCTCGTGCTCGACGAACCGTTTGCGTCCATCGATCGAGACGGTAAAGAGACCTTGGTCGCCATGCTGAAGGCGCTGCTCGTCCGACGCGGACTCCCGACTCTGCTCGTCACGCACGACCCGGCGGAGGCTCGCTCACTCGGCGATGCTGTGGTGCTATTCAATCGCGGCAGAACCGTCGGCTTTGGATCGCTGGACGCGCTTGCCGGGTCTGCGTAAGGGCGACGCAACCGACGTTTCGAATACCCGTCGCCCCGGCTCAGTCGCTCTGGCTCAGTCGCTCCGACTCAGCCGCTCCGACTCAGCCGCTTCGGTGAACCCAAAAAGCGACCAAGGCAGCCCACGCCCCCGCGGCGACGAAGGCGAGGATTGACGCTAGTTTCGCCTGTCGAAACGAGAGGAATGCTCGCAGAATCGCAACAAATTGAGCGACCCCGCTAGCTCCAAAAAGAATCCGCGCGAGCAACGCATTAAGATCGAGGTCGTTTCTGCCGCCGAACACGTTGGCCGCATCGGGACGCACGTGCAGGCTCGCCGCTGCTGCACCGAGGAGCATCGCGATACCGGCGAGCCCGAAGCCAAGCGCCGATTTGGCGCGGTGAGCCGGAGGAGGGGGCATCGTCGGGTGCACGCCGGCAGGCGGGATCGTGTGCATGCTCATGCAATCTACACCGCGCACAGCGTATGGTGGAACCGTTTTGGCGCAAAGCGTCAAGCACTCTTGCCCTAAATAGGGACTCTTGAGGTAGACTGCGCGCCGGCACTATGGCGGATGACTCCGATCTCAATTCCAAGCGACGCCCTGCGCGGCCGCAGCCTCTGCCCGTCGAATTTCAATTGGTAGGAAACGATGATCGTCTGCCGGGCTGGTTGAGCGAGATGACACTCGCAGGAGCCTTGCTTGAACCAGCGCGGTCGGGCCCCCTGCAGCCCGGTGCGCGCCTCCGAGTCTTTGTGCGGGTTCTCGGGATCGACGAGGAACTACAGCTACGCGCAGTGGTCCGTTGGGAACGACGCTTGGCCGTCGGTTTGCAGTTCTTCAAGTTATCCGGCCGTGATGTGATGCTTATCATGGAGACGATTGCCGCCGCCGAAAGCAGCGCGCGCGCGGCCGGGCCGACACGACGCACCACCTGACCTGAACGCTGATACGAACGGCGTGCCGCCCGGTCCGGAAACGCGCTATCTTTCGGTTTCTCCGGGCAGCGTGGAGCTAGACGATGGCAAGCGACGGGCAAGACGAAAAAGCTTC
>CANMZR010000338.1 GCA_947502375.1 Polyangiaceae bacterium | reverse complement strand
AACGTGCCGAAGCAAAAGACCCTGTAAAGAAGGAAGTCCTGCAGGCCTGGCCCCGCGATTTCGTGGGGAAACAGCAGGAGAAAGACGCAGCTGAGAGCGAGCGTCATGAAGAGCGCACGCGGCCCTTTTTTTGCGAGCCAGGCTTTCAGCGGTTCTCGTAAGTGAAAGTGGACGTACGCGAGAATCACGCCCGCGATGAGCGTGTCGTAACGCGAGTGAGTCTTGAGATAGAACGACTGGAAGTGCGCATCTTCGGTCCAGCTGCCGTGGGCGCGAAAGATGGCGAGGCGCACCAAAATCCCCGTCGCCCAGAAGAGAGCGAGCAGGCTGAGCCGTCCCCGGTGCCCGCGAATCACGTGCAGTCCCGCAACGAGCAGAGGCACCGTTAAGTAAAAGTGCTCCTCGACGCACAATGACCAACCCCAGAGCATGGTCACCGTCTCCTCGGCGACGTAGGGGCGGTAGTTCGTCAGGTAGACGAACTCGAACGGGAGGTTTGCGCGCTTGATCGGCGTGAACGGCAAGACCCCCACGAGGAACACAAGCACCACGTAGTAGAGCGGAAATGTTCGGAAGGCCCGACGCGCGTAGAACCGCAAAAGGCCGCGAATTCCTGTGGTTTCTGCGGCCCGTGTGGCATGCATCAGCATCGACCCGATGAGGAAACCGCTCAAGACGAAGAACAGGTCCATCCCGAAGAACAGCGTGAGTGAGCGGAGCGCGAACTGCCGCGCCCACGGGGTCTGGATGAGCCCGTTTATCAGCATGATGCTGGTGACGTGCCACTGCAGCACGCACAGAATGGCCAGCACTCGGACGCCGTGGAGTTCGGGAAAATGGTTGGCCAGTAGGCTCAGCGAAAAGAGCTCACGCAGACGGGAAGGGGCAGCATCGCGGCTCGTGAACACGGGGCGGTCCCGGGGCGCGGTTGGGTTTCCCGGGGGCCGGTCGGGCGCCTTCGGAAGAACTTCGTCGCTCATTGAACCGATCTACTTGACCTGACGCACCGTGCCGACTATTTCATGCGACCACACTGCGGGAGTAACTCAGTGGTAGAGTGCAACCTTGCCAAGGTTGACGTCGAGGGTTCGAATCCCTTCTCCCGCTCCAGATAGCTGTCTCCCGCTCCAGAGCGCTGGCAGGGCCGCTCCAGAGCGCTGGCAGGGCCGCTCCAGAGAGCTGGCAGGGCCGCTCCAGAGCGCTGGCCCGCAGCCCTCGCAGGTCTTCGCGGTGACTGCGTGCGTGGGGCCGGGAACGAAGAAGCGATGGGTGGCCTTGCTGACTCGGTGGTCCCACCGTAAGCTTCGCCTGATGCGGGTGAGGTCACGGGCGTGAAGCGAGGACGCGGTTTGGTTGGGCTTCTCGCTCTTGTACTTGGCGTCGGCACGCTAGGATTTGGCGCGAATGATCCGGTTCCGTGGCCTCTCGGCGCGCCGCCATCGCAGTCGGACCTTCAGGAATGGATCGCGGCCGAGCAACAGATTGCCGACCGAGAGCGTTTTGAGGAGTATCTCGAAGCTGCCGAAGTCGGAGAAGATACCGAGCACATGACCGTTCGGCAGGACGACATCGACGCCGGAGTCTTCACACTCGAGCGGATGTTTCGCTTCGGAGATGCCGCGTTTGCCCACGAGTTTCGCCGTCTCGACGGTTTCGGTCGGACCGAATTGCCGCGCCTGCAACGGGTTCACGATGGGCACCAGGGGGGGCTCGACACGTTTTCGTGTGCGGGTTGCCACCAACAAGGGGGCGTGAACGGTGCCGGCGCAAAGACGGCGAACACGTTCTATTTCGCGGATGGTTTGCACGCATCCAAGGCCGTCGTACGAAATCCTCCCAACGTGCTCGGGCTCGGCCTCATTCAGAAGCTTGGGGTCGAGATGAGCGCACAGTTCTTGGAACAGCGAACGGTGGCGCTTGCCGAAGCCGCTGCGACCGGGCAATCGGTTCTGCTGAAGCTCGAAGCGAAGGGGGTGTTCTTTGGCAGCATCGTGGCTCACGCGGACGGCACCATCGACACCACGCAACTCGAAGGCGTCGACGCTGACCTGACCGTGAAACCGTTTGGCTGGAAGGGTCACACCGCACTCTTACGGCGCTTCGCGGAACGGGCCGCGCTGGTCCATTTTGGCGTTCAGTCCCACGTTCTTGCGCTGGGCTATCAACAGAAAATCGATCCCACGCTTGGCCCAGGACCGAACTGGTGGGACCCCGACAACGATGGCGTGCAGCAAGAACTCTCCGAGGGCACGCTGACCGCCTTTGCCCTTTATATGGAGCAACTTGAGGTGCCCATCTCGCTCCCTCCGAGCGACGACGGACTGAGGGAGCGGGCGGCCTACGGGGCCCAGCTCTTCACTCAAATCGGCTGCGCGGGGTGCCATCACGAGAGCCTTCAATTGACGGGTTCGAGTTGGTATGAACGGTCCGACACGACCGACGGGGCGCCGATGGAAGTCCGCCTCTTAAGCGATGGCGAGTCCCCACGCGGTGGGCTCGATGTTCGACTTTTCAGCGACTTGAAACGGCATCACATGGGCGAGCGCCTCGCCGATCCGCATGACGATCCGGATGGCATCGGTCGTGAGGTTTTTCTTACCCGCCCACTTTGGGGGCTCGCCGAAAGCGCGCCGTATCTGCACGATGGGCGAGCCAATACGATCTCCGAGGCTGTCGATGCTCACGGCGGTGAAGCCCAGGCCGCTCGCGATTTGTTTTTTTCCTTGAGCGAACAAGACCGCACGAACCTGCAACTTCACCTGCTCTCGCTCTCGCGGATGCCGCGCCTGAGGGTGCCGCAATGATTCGTTCGTGCTGGCCCTTGGTGCTCGTGTCCGCAGCCGCGATGGCCTGTGCTACCGAGCAAACGAAGCCGCTCGCAACGACGCGTCAGAGCACCGCACGGACTCTGGGCGTGGTCTCGCCTGAATTCGATTCCGACTCCAACGTCAACGCGATTCAGGCACTCGAGCGCGATGCGCGCCGTCGGGCTGCGCGCTTTCGCGAGCTCACCGAACCCGGATTTCTCTTCGGGACTACGCGCGTGGCCCAAACGGAAATTGATGCCGGATTGTGGAGCGCACGCGAGCTCTATGAGCTAGGTGGACAGCTGTTCACACAGCGTTTTAGAAGGGAAAACGGCTACGGAGGCGCGGATATGCCCGCGTTCGGAAGATTTCAACGCGGTGAGCGCGGCGGACCAGATGGCGAGGAATGCTCAGATTGTCACCGCCGCGGCGGTCTCGCGGGCTCGGGTGATGCCTCGGACAACGCTTATCCTTACGGCGATGGCGAAACTTCGGACGCCGGCCTCGAGCGAAATCCCATCGCCTTGACTGGTCTCGGTTTGCTCGAACTTCTCGCCCGAGAGATGACCGCCGAGCTTCGTTCACAGCGCGCGGGGCTCTTCGAAAAAGCCCAAGAAACGGGCGCTTCGGCGACCGGGAAACTCGTGTCGAAGGGCGTTGACTTCGGGGTCTTCACAGCCCGCTCGGACGGAACCGTGGATGCGACAGCGGTGGCCGGGGTCACGCCGGATCTCGTCGTGCGGCCGTTTGGCTGGAAGGGTCATACCGCTTCCATTCGTGAGATGGTCGAGTCGGAGCTCGCGACCCATCATGGCATGCAGTCGGCGTGGTTCGTCGCCCACGGGACGAAGGCTGCGCTCGGCGACGGCGCGCTGCCCGATCCGGATGGGGATGGCGTTGTCGAAGAAATTTCCGAAGGACAGGTCACGGCACTGACGGCGTTCCTCGCGCTGCAAGAGGTCCCGAGCATCGAACCACCGATCGCGTTAAAGGAGTTGGGCGCAATCAATACCAACCTTTTCCCACGATGGCTGGAAGGTGCCGCACGCTTCCGTGCCCTCGGCTGCGCGACGTGCCACGTGCCGGAACTCCGGCTTTCGTCGGCCGTATTCAGCCTCGCTCGCCGCTCTGGCGGGGAGCCCTTGGTGCTCGACCTCGCGAAAGAGGGCGCCGCTCCGCGCATCGTTGCGGCCGAGGATGGGACGTTCGTCGTCCGCGCCTTCACGGACCTCAAGCGTCACGAGATGGGGCCGAAGCTTGCGGACGCCTTCTCCGAACGTGGGGTTGGCGTGTCCACATTTCTCACCCCGCCCTTATGGGGCATCGCACGAAGCCGTCCGTATCTTCACGACGGACGGGCCCCCACCGTCGAGGCGGCGATCCTCAGCCACGGCGGCGAGGCAGCGGTTGCCCGCGATGCCTACCATGCGCTGGCCGACCGGGAGCGCGGCACGGTGCGCGTGTTCCTGACCTCGTTGAATCGAGCACCGCGTTTTGCAGTTCCGTGAGCCCAAGCGCACCATGGACGCTTCCGGAAAGCCTGGCGATAGCAAGCGGCTTATGGGTTCGGTCAAAGCCCGAGGCGACCGCGTCGGTAGACTCCGTTCGTGATTCTTTCGCTCCACTCGGCGTGCGCGAGGTACCACTGAATGGTCGTCTGCATGCCCAGAGCGAAGGGGGTCTTGGCCTGCCAGCCGAGTTCTCGTGCGAGCTTGGTCGAGTCAATAGCGTAGCGTCGATCATGCCCGGGGCGATCCGTCACGAAGGTGATCTGCTCACGATAGCTTCCGTTTGAACGTGGTCGAAGGCGGTCGAGTTCATCGCAGATCGCGTGGACCATCTCGAGGGTGGTGCGCTCGTTGTTCGAGCCGATGTTGTAAGTCTCGCCAAGCTTTCCTCGCTCGGCCGCCACCAACAGGGCCTCGCAGTGGTCCCCGACGAACAGCCAGTCACGGACGTTGCGACCATCGCCGTAGACCGGCAGCGGCTTGCCCTCGAGTGCGTTCAGCAAACAGAGCGGGATGAGCTTTTCTGGAAATTGAAACGGCCCATAGTTGTTCGAACAGTTCGTCGTGACCGTCGGGAGCCCATAGGTGTGGTGGTACGCGCGCACCAAGTGATCCGAAGCCGCCTTCGACGCGGCGTACGGCGAATTGGGGGCATAGGGGGTCGTTTCTGTGAACAGCCCTTCGGCACCGAGCGAGCCGTAGACCTCGTCTGTCGAGACATGGATGAAGCGAAACCCGGCCTTTTCATCGACGGAAAGTTTCGCCGTATACGCACGTGCCGCTTCGAGCATCTCGAAAGTGCCGATGACGTTTGTGCGGACGAAGGCCCCGGGTCCGTCGATGGAACGATCGACATGCGATTCAGCGGCGAGATTGTAAACGTAACGCGGGCGCTCGACCTCCAAGAGCTGAAGGACCCGTGCTTGGTCGCAGATGTCGCCCTCGACAAATGAAACGCGCCCGCCGTCGATGACGCCCGTCAAGTTTTCGAGGTTGCCCGCGTAGGTTAGCGCGTCGTACACGACCACGCGCGCTTCGGGGCGCGACTGAAGGACGTGATGCACCAAGTTCGCGCCGATGAAACCGGCTCCACCGGTGATGAGAAAGACCTCCGCCATGGGGCTTTATAACCCGCGTTCGGGCGACTGCGAATCAATTGCCAGGAGTATCGTTCGGTGGGGTTAGACTGGCGCCGCGTGGTGGGGGAGTGGGCCGGAGCAGGGAGAAGGTCGTG